>WYEE01000037.1 GCA_009904025.1 Thermogladius sp.
GCACCTACAGCTACTAGTCCAACCGCCACACCATTGACGACCACTACCCCTGCCCACAAGTACTCTATAGCTGTAGTCTACGATATAGGTGGTAGAGGAGACCTAAGCTTCAACGATATGGCTTACTTGGGTGCTATGAGGGCTAAGCAAGAGCTTGGCGTCGACGTCACGGAGGTTCAGAGCGTCACAGAGCAGGACTACCTACCAAACCTGAGGACGCTTGCTAGCAGCGGTAAATATGTGGTCATAATAGCGGTTGGGTTCCTAATGGCGACAGCAGTAGACACCGTGGCGAAGGAGTACCCTAACCAGTTGTTCGCGATCATAGACGCCCAGGTTAACAGGCCCAACGTTCTGAGCGTGCTCTTCAAGGAGCATGAGGGGAGTGCTCTGGTTGGAGCTCTCGCGGGGATGGTTGCCCACTACTACAACTGCTCGGCTGTGGGAGTCGTCCTGGGGATGGAGATACCGGTGCTCTACAAGTTCGAGGCAGGCTACTACTGGGGTATAAGGTATGGTGAGCAGATATACGCGCAGCAAACAGGACAACCCGTCACACCGTTGAAAATATTCTACACGTACACCGGGTCTTTCAACGACGTCGGCAAGGGTAGGACAGCCACGGAGGCTCAGCTGGCGCAGGGGGCCTGCGTCGTCTATAATGTCGCAGGCGCAACCGGGTTGGGGATAATACAGGCGGTCCAAGCGGCCGGGCAGAATGCTGGAAGACAGTTCGGCCCACCCTTCGCGATAGGAGTTGACAGCGACCAGGATTGGATCGCACCGGGCTTCGTGATCGCGAGCATGGAGAAGAGGGTTGACGTAGGTGTCTTCCAGGCTGTTAAGAGGGCCATCGACTACAAGGAGGGTAGGGTAGCCCAGTTCGGCGGCGTCCTAGAACTGGGGTTAAGCGTAGGAGGCGTCAATATAAGTAGCGTAGAAGACCTCCAGACATTCCTCCAAATAGCAGCTCAAGCGGGTAAGCAGGTTAACGCCACTGAGATCATTCAGAAGGTTCAGGCTATGAGAAGCCAGATCCCGGGCTGGATATGGGATGCTGTCAGCAATTTGAGAAGCCAGCTGATAAACAACCCCTCGGGTGTGAAAGTCGGCAACTTGACGTTCTCGGACATAGAGAACATGGTTCCATTCGACGCAAGTAAGATAGCCCAGGTTAGGCAGGCGCTCAACGTAGGCTAGTCTGACTAAATAAATATGTTTTTTACCCAACCACTCAATGCCTGTATCACATACGGTTAGGGGTGGTTTCTTGCCTAGCGAAAACATTGTGGAAATGAGGGGGATTGTGAAGGTTTACCCTGACGGGACAGTTGCTTTGAGGGGCGTTGACTTCGATCTCAGGAAGGGCGAGATCCATGGATTGCTCGGCGAGAACGGTGCGGGCAAGACAACGTTGATGAAGATACTTGCGGGTGTTCTCAAGCCCACTAGAGGCGTGATCAAAGTCCATGGTAGGAGAGTAGTCTTCTCCAACCCCAGCGACGCTCTTAAACTAGGTATAGGAATGGTAGCACAATACCCCGCCTTAGTCCCTGTTTTCACGGCTGGCGAGAACATCTTCCTCGGGTTGAGTAGGAGGATGGTTAGTAGGGAGAGGCTTGTGAAGTTGATGAATCAGACAGGGCTTAAAGTGGAACTCGAGGCGGTTGCGGAATCCCTGCCAATGGGCGTTAGGCAGAAGATCGAGATACTTAAAATGTTGTATAGAGGAGTCAGAGTTCTCATCTTAGACGAGCCAACAACGAACTTGACCCCTGTTGAGACAGAGGAGTTGTTCGCGACGTTGAAGAGGCTGAGAGACCAGGGTGTTTCAGTGGTCTTCATCTCACACAAGTTGAAGGAAGCCCTTGCTATAACAGACAGGATCACAGTGTTGAGGAGGGGGGTTGTGGCGGGTGTTGTGGAGACCAGTAGAACAAACCCCGAGGAGTTGGCCAAGCTGATGGTGGGGAGGGAAATCCTTTTCGAGATAAAGAAGAAATCTGTGAAGCCTGGAGGAGAGGTTCTCACCGTAGAGGATCTTTGGGTTAGAGGAGACGGAGGGGAGTGGGCTGTCAGAGGCGTAAGCCTAGCTGTGAGGAAAGGCGAGATCTTCGGGGTAGCAGGTGTTGAGGGGAATGGGCAGAAAGAGCTCGTTGAAGCCGTAACTGGTTTGAGGAGGGTTGAGAAGGGTAGAGTCGTATTTCTAGGCCGCGACGTAACAAACAGTGATCCCCAGGAACTATACAAGCTGGGGTTGTCTCACATACCGGAGGACAGGGTTGCCATGGGGCTTATTGTAAATATGAGTATCATAGAGAACGCTATTCTAGGCTTGCATCGGAGTAGAGAGTTCGTTAACAATTTCGGTGTTTTCAAGAAGAGGAGGATGGTAGAGCACACGTTAAAACTCATAGAGGAGTACGAGATAGTGGCGGGTAATTTAAACAACCCTGCCAGGAGCCTTAGCGGCGGGAATCAACAGAGGCTAGTGCTAGCTCGAGAGCTATCTAAAAACCCCTCCCTGATAGTGGCCTCGAACCCGACGAGAGGCCTCGACGTAGCCTCAACCGAGTATATCAGGAGGAAGCTGGTTGATTTAAGGGATCAAGGTAAAGCAATCCTGCTGGTTTCAGCGGACTTGGATGAGATCTTGGAATTAAGCGATAGAATAGCCGTGATGTACGAGGGGAGGTTCATGGGAGTACTGGATTCAAAGGAGGCTGATGTAAGGCTGATCGGATTGATGATGGGTGGTTATACACTCGAGCAGGCTAGAGGGATGAGGGTTGTTTGAAATGCTTGACGGCAGGCTTAGAGAATACTTAACCGGTTTCGCCGAGGTCGTAGTGGCTGTAGTAGCTGGCATGGTTATCGGAGGGCTTGTGATGGTGATTGGCGGCTACAATCCAGTGGACGCCTACTACCAATTATTTGTGCCATCGCTGACGACAGGGTACGGTGTGGAGATGACGCTGAGTTTCGCCACCCCAATCATCCTGACGGCTCTAACCTTCGCGGTGGGTGTTAGAGCCGGGTTGTTCAATATAGGGGCGGAGGGGCAAATGTACATGGGGGCGCTGGGTGCAGTACTCTTCGGGGCGATATCAATCCCTTCAATACTGTATCTCCCCTTAGAGTTTATTGTGGCGGCTGTGCTGGGAATGATCTGGGGTATCATAGCGGGTATTCTGAAAGCCTATAGGGGTGTAAACGAGGTTGTATCCACTATAATGTTGAACTGGATAGCTTACTGGATAGTCGAGAGTATGAGGGTATACGTGATACCCAACCCCGTGGACGCATCTAAAACAGTCTCAGTCCCCCCGGCGGGGAGGCTACCCCTTCTCGTCGAGGGCACGGAGCTCTCGGCTGCTATCATCATATCCATACTGATACTCGCCTTCACATACTTCCTGCTGTGGAAGACGGCTGTAGGTTACGAGATCAGGGCTGTCGGCTACAATCCCCTCGCATCGAGATATGGTGGAATAAGCGTCAGGAGGGTGGCCCTCTACTCGTTTATAATAGGTGGCTTGACTGCAGGGATAGCCGGTTTCTGCGAGGTTGCCGGCAGGCCGCCCTCATACGCTATAACAACCGGGTTAAGCAACCTGATGGGCTTAGGCTTCGACGGGTTGACGGTTTCGCTTATAGGCTACAACCACCCTATAGGTATCTTATTGGCCTCGATTTTCATAGGGGCTATGAAAGCTGGCTCCAGGAATATGCAGATCTACGCTCGGGTGCCTTTGGAGATGGTTCAAACCGTTCAAGGGCTTATAATAATCGCATTATCGATCCCAGGGCTCCTTAGGATCATATCGAGGAAAATAGGTGGTGTAAGATGAACTGGTCTATGATATGGCAACTGTTTGTTCAGACGCTCAATGCTTCAACACCACTACTACTAGCGGCTACGGGCGAGATAATAGGCGAGAGCGCTGGGATCGCTAACATAGGTTTAGAAGGCATCATGCTAATATCAGCCTTCATGGCCGTCTACGCTGACAGCGCTTTCGCGAACCCTCTACTGGGGGTTTTAGCCGGCATAGCAACAGGCCTACTGCTAGGGGTGGTGCACGGGTATATATCAGCCTACATGAAGGGCAATCAAATAGTCACAGGCACTGGTGTAAACCTGTTCGCGGCCGGGTTTGTGGCCTACTCGATAATAGCGTTCTTCCACGTAGCAGGCTACTACACGATAGACCTGTCTCTCACAGTCCCAAAGATCTACGGGGTATCCCCGATATCCATCTCATCCCTTATAATAGCGCTTCTAGCATACTACCTGCTCTTCAAGACGCAGATAGGCCTGGCCATAAGAGCCTGCGGCGAGAACCCGGAGGCGGCGGACTCCGTGGGTGTTAGAGTCGAGCTGGTTCAAACACTGACATCATCTATCGCGGGCCTGCTAACCGGTTTAGCCGGTGCTTTCCTGAGCATAGACTGGAACGCGAGCATAACCAAGCAGATGTCGGCTGGGAGGGGGTTCATAGCTTTAGCAACCGTTAACTTCGCGAATTGGAACCCTCTACTCGGGATAGCGGGGAGCTTCCTCTTCGGGTTCTTCTGGGTGGCAGGCGAGTGGATTAAAAACATCGGCTGGCTCAAACAATTGATACCAGTAGACTTGTTCAACACCATACCATACGTTGCGACACTCGTAGTAGTGGCAGGCTTGATAGGTAGGTCTAGACCGCCCAAGTACGTTGGAGTGCCCTATAAAAGGGAGTGATGAGGCTCCTATACTCGTTTTTCATGGGATTAACCCAGTCGAGGACCCTTGGTGGTTTGAGTGGGGAGGGAGTTTCCCGAGCACGCGATAGCTTCGGTGGGCGCGGTTGTTGTAAGGGGTAGCGAGATCCTGCTCGTCGAGAGAGGGTATCCCCCTGGCGAAGGCCTCTGGTCAATACCGGGCGGAGTCATCGAGCCCGGGGAGACTATTGTAGAGGCCTCCATCAGAGAGCTAGAGGAGGAGACGGGCCTGAGGGGGAGGCCCCTCGGGGTCGTATGGGTCACTGAGTCTATTGTAAGGGAGGGCGGTAGGGTCAGATACCACTATGTTATAATAGATGTATTGTTCGACTCGAACAGTCTAACAGGTGAATTAAGGCCTGGAGGAGATGCGAGAAGCGTAGCTTGGTTCAGCCTAGCCGAGGCCTCTACTAGTAGTAGAGTCACACGTTCAACGAGGCGCCTAGCGCAGATGATGCTCGAGGGGAAACTGAGGGTAATCGAACTCTAGGCCGCTTGTTATAGACCTAATTAAGTGATAATCTAACACTAATTCCCCCACCAAGTTTATATCTTGACGACTACTTTCACCTCCCCCTCGCTGAGCGATCTTTCGAAGGCTCTAATAGATTCCTCCAACCCGTTGAAGACGCTTGTCACAACAGGCTTAACCACACCCTGGCTCAACAGCTGGATTGCTTTCCTGAACTCTCTGAAAGTGCCGCACCTTGTCCCTATAATCCTCACCTCTTTCACAACAGCCTTCGTGAGATCGGCTGTAAACCTGGAGCCGGGGGTTGACTTCAAGTGTATTATCCCCCTGGGCCTTACAAGCTGGATCGCTGTATCGAGACCCTGGCTACCCCCAGTGGCCTCGACGACCATGTCGAAGCCCTGCCCCTCCGGGGTTTTATGTTTTATGTATTCCAGCGCCTCCTCAACCGTCAACGCCTCGAAACCCATCTTCAACAAGTATCCTACTTTAGAACTACCCTTTCTCGCGACAACCAGGGGCTCTACGCCCAACCAGCGTAGTGTCTGGGCAGCTAGGATCGCTATATTACCCGTCCCCAGGACGGCGACTCTACCACCAGGCTCTGGAGGGTACTGGGTGAAAGCGTTTAAGACCGCTGCCAAAGGCTCCACTTGGGTCGCAGTAACCGGGTCGAGCAGCCCGTCGACTACGTGCAGAGCCTGCTCGGGTGCTGTGAAGTATTCGGCGAAACCCCCGTCGAAGTCTATTCCAAGAGTCCTCCTGTATGGGCAGTGGGTGTACAAGCCGCTTCTACAGTACTCGCATCTCCCGCACGGGAAGTTTATCTCGCTTACAACAAGCCTGCCCTTCAGCCTGCTATCGCTTACAACAACCCCCGCGACCTCGTGGCCCGGTATAAGAGGCTTCTTGAAAAGAGGGTAGGTCCCCGTGTAGAATGCTTTGTCTGTACCGCAGATTCCGACGGCCGCACTCTTAACTAAAACCCAGCCGGGTTCAACCGAGGGCGGTGGTACATCCTCGATACTCAGCTCCCTAGGCCCTTTCAAGAGAAGGGCTTTCAACACAAATCCCCTCAAAGATTAAAAGCCTGTGGAAGAAATAAAATAGTTTGATCCACGACGAAGGCGGGTGCCTGTGGATGAGTGGATCGGGGACGTATTCACCCACACCTCCTGGGCGGTTGGAATGGTTGTCGAGCCTTTCGAGAAGTTCTGGCTCGACTACGATAAATGGTACGACGAGCACTCCATGTTGTACTACAGCGAGCTATGGGCTGTAGAGGTGGCCAGCAGGGGTGTCCCCCGCCCTTGGCTTGAGGTTGGGGTGGGGAGCGGGAGGTTCGCCGCCCCTCTTAAAATGGACGTTGGCTTAGACCCCTCGGAGAGACTGCTAGATCTATCCTCGCGGAGAGGGGTACGTGTTGTGAAAGGCTACGCCGAGCGATTGCCCTTCCCAGACAAAACTTTTGGGGGTGTTTTCATGATCATCACCCTCTGCTTCCTGGACAACCCTCTGGAAGCGTTGAGGGAGGCTGGGAGGGTTCTAGTGGACGGGGGCCGTTTGATACTGGCCTTTGTCCCGAGGGAGAGTCCCTGGGGAGTATACTATAGTGAGCTCGCTAAGAGAGGGCATAGATTCTACTCGCAAGCCAGGTTCTACACTTTCAGCGAGGTTTCAGAGATGATTGAGGAGGCTGGGTTCAAGGTGGAGGCGGTTGTCTCAACCCTCTTCGGCCAGCCTGGTTCAAGAGAGGTTTTAGAGGCCCCTTTAAACGGCTACCACCCTAAGGCTGGTTTCCTCGTTGTCAGAGCCCGTTTAAACCGCTGGATCCGGCCTTCAACTCGATGAACTCCTCGAGCTCTCTCAGTGATCTCGGCAGGTGTCTAGCCCCGTAGCCCAAGGCCTTGTAAGCCCCCATAGCGTTCCCAAGGACTAGGGCTCGATCGTAATCGAACCCCTCGAGGAGGGAGTAGAGGACGCCTGCGTTGAAGGCGTCCCCGCAACCCGTAGTATCCACAGGCTTGATCTTGAATGCCTCTCGCTTGAATCTACCGCTCCTTGTGATCGCTATTGACCCTTTATCCCCCATTTTGACAAATAATGCCTCCGGCTCCAGGATGCTGAACAAGGCCTCTGCAGCTGAGAGGCTTCTAACCCCCATTAAATCACCTAGTTCATCCATGTTGATGAACACGTAGTTCAACGCGTTCTTTAATGCTGAGACCAGTGTCGCGTGCTCTCTAGTCAACCCGCCCATATCTAGAGCCGTCGTCAAGCCCTCTTTCGAAGCCTTGCCTAAAAGCTTCTTCAGCGATTCACCCCTATCTATGTTATCCGCTGAGAACCCGTACGCGAAGACTGAGTCCACGCCCCTCAAGACCCCCTCCAACAGCTGGTCGTCAAGCAGGTTAAGCTTGTTAGCACCCCTATACCCTATTATTAAACGGCCCCCCTCAGGGTTCACTAGGATACTCATGACACCTGTTGCCTCGAGATCCGTGTATGAGACGAAGCCGGCTCCCACATTGTTTGCCTCCAGGTCTCTGACGAGTATCATGCCGACCGGGTCGACTCCGACCTTGCCTACAACGCTCGCCTTAACACCCAGTCGCCTCAGGGCTACCGCTAGATTACCTGCCACACCGCCCGGGGAGTAAAAGCCCCTCCTAGCCAGATACGAGACGTCTCTGAAATGGATCTCGCTGGTTGGGAGGAGGTATATGACGTCGAGGTTCAGGTCGCCGTAGACCCTCACATGCTTCTCGGTCAAGCCCTACCCCTAATCGAGTTGACGACGCTCATAAGCTTTCTAACTCTCTCAGGGTCAACGGGGTTCTGGGTTAGGCCGTTGACCTTGAAGTACGTGCCCACAATCGCGCCGTCAGCGTATTTGAGAAGCTTCTCAGCGTTCTCGGGTGTGAGACCGCTCCCTATGAGGACGGGCGTGTCCCCCACAATGGATTTCACCCTGGCGACATCTTCAACGGATGGAGCTTCACCAGTCATCCTCCCCGTCACTATTACTGCGTCCGCTAGGTAGAAGTCAGCCCACTTAGTATGGGTCTCCAAATCTATGCCGGGGAACACGACGCTATGCTTCTTCACCACGTCCACGAAGAACTTTATGTCCTCGGCGTAAAGGGCCTTCCTCAACCTGACGAGATCGGCGGCCACACCGTGGTCGAACTCACCTGTATCCCAGACGGCGGCGCCCGTGTACAAGCACACCCTTATGAACTTGGCTCCAGCCGCTTTAGCGATGGCTAGGGCAACCCTACCCCCGTTGTGTATGACGGTAATACCCACGGGTATAGACACGTTCTTCACCACATGCCTCGCAACCACGGCGTGCGCCGTCATCTCCTCTGGCGGTATCCTCGATGCCCCGCTGTAGTATGGGAGATCCCACATGTTCTCCACGATCAACCCGTCTACACCATACTCCTCGTAGATCTTCGCCTCCTTCAACGCCTGCTCCTCGACGACCTCAATACCCCACCCACCGTATCCCGGGGCGCCTGGAAGAGGCATCAAGTGGATCATGCCTATAATAGCCTTATCATTCTTGAACAAGTCTCTCATAGAGAACATTCTCTTCGAGTATAATTCTCTAGCCCACTCGGGGATCAACTGGTTTAAAACCTCTTTCTTCAAGCCAACACCCCTCTCAATGTGATGCAAGCACGCGAAAATAAATCGGCTCCGCGTGTGGTAAAGCACGGGAAAAAGTTTAAACAAATCAGGGCTCTCACGAGTTTGAAGCGATTGAATAGCTGTAAACAGCTGTGAATACCTAGCGAGTAAACGGCTCGTGTCAGGGAATATATTTAAATATACGCCTTGTATCCATAATAGAGTGGTCGCTGGTAAGGGTGTAGAGTGTTTGAGCGAGGTTATCCTGGATGTCGAGGGGTTGAAGACATACTTTTACACTTCGAAGGGTATTGTCAAGGCAGTGGACAACGTTAGTTTTAAGCTTGGTAGAGGAGAGGTTCTCGGAATCGCAGGGGAGTCGGGTTGCGGTAAGAGTACACTGGGCTTCTCACTCATAAGACTTGTCCCACCGCCCGGAAGGATAGTAGGGGGGAGAATAAACTTCATGGGCGAGGACATATTGAAGATGCCCGAGGAGGAGTTTAGGACGAAGGTTAGGTGGAAGGGTATTTCGATGGTTTTCCAGGGTGCTATGAACGCTTTAAACCCTGTCTACACGGTTGGGAGCCAGATAGCTGAGGTTCTAACGTTGCATAAGGGTTTGTCGAAGAAGGAGGCTCTAGAGGAGGCTGCCAACCTGCTTAAAATGGTGGGCTTAGACCCCAGGAGGATTAGAAGCTACCCCCACGAGCTCAGCGGCGGTATGAAGCAGAGGGTTGTAATAGCCATGGCCCTAGCGTTGAGGCCATCGCTGGTGATAGCTGACGAGCCGACTACAGCCCTGGACGTTGTAGTCCAGGCTCAGATAATGAACTTGCTGAAGAGCCTGCAGAGAGAGTTGAAGATGTCCATCATACTTATAACGCACGATATGAGCTTGATCGCGGAGATAGCAGATAAAGTCGCCATAATGTACGCGGGGAAGATCGTCGAGATCGGCAGCTCTGACAGGGTCTTCAACAACCCTCTACACCCGTATACGAGGGCGCTTATAAACAGCATCCCAAGCCTCAGGAAGGAGTTGAAGAAGCTCGAGTTTATACCCGGCGTCCCGCCAGACCTAATTCAGCCGCCGCCTGGTTGCAGGTTCCACCCCAGGTGTAAATACGTTTTCGAGCCGTGTAGTAAGGAGGAGCCGCCTATGGTTGAGGTTGAGCCAGGACACTTCGTATCGTGCTGGCTCTACTCTAAGAGGTGATGCTCGTGGGTGAGATCGGTTTCATGAACGTTGACTCCAACACGATCCTATTCGCGAGAGACCTTAAAGTATGGTTCCCTGTTAGAAGAGGCTTAACAGACATCCTGGCGAGGAGGCCCCCGTTGCATGTTAGGGCGGTGGACGGGATCAGCTTCGACGTCAAGCAGGGGGATGTCTTCGCTCTAGTCGGGGAGAGCGGGTGCGGTAAGACAACGACGGGGAAGTCTGTTCTAATGCTCTACGAGGTCACGGGCGGGCAGGTCGGCTACAAGCCTAGCCGAGAGTTAATGGACATCTACTCCAAGCTCGGCTTCAAACCCGAGGTTATAACCGAGTTCGGCCACATAGACCTGGCTAAGATACCGAAGAAGTACCAGAGGCCTCTTAGGAGGGAGATCCAGATGATATGGCAGGACCCATACGGGAGTTTGAACCCTAGGCTGACGATATTTGAGATCCTGGAGGAACCCCTGATAATACATAAATACGGGTTCACGAGGTCGGATAGGTACGACATGATCTACAGGGCTCTAGAGCTGGTGAAGCTCACCCCGCCCGAGGACTTCATGAACAGGTACCCGCACATGCTCTCCGGCGGGCAGAGGCAGAGGGTTGTGATCGCGAGAGCCCTCATACTAAACCCGAGGTTCATTGTCGCAGACGAGCCTGTCTCAATGCTTGACGTGTCCATTAGAGCTGAGATAATAGAGTTGCTGATGGAGTTGAAGCAGAAGCTCAACTTAACATACCTGTTTATAACACACGACATAGCTATAGCCAGGTATATAGCAAACAAGATCGCCATCATGTACCTGGGCAAGATCGTTGAGATGGGTGAGACCGAGAAGGTCGTCAAGAACCCCCTGCACCCCTACACGAGGGCCTTGATATCAGCTGTACCAGAGCCGGATCCGTCTAACAGGCTTAAGATGAGGGAGGTGCCGATCAAGGGCGAGGTCCCCAGCGCAGTCAACATACCGCCTGGATGCAGGTTCCACCCCAGGTGTGTTGTGTTGGACGAGCACAGCGAGCTCAGGGGTGTCTGCGATAGGTCTGAGCCGCCTATGGTTGAGGTTGAGCCGGGACACTTCGTATCGTGCTGGCTCTACTCTAAGAGGTAGCGTTCATGAAGCCCGAGGAGCTTGCCGGGATCGTGGGCTGGGGTAGCTACGTCCCCCGCTACCGCCTGCCTTTGAGCGAGATCACGAGGGTCTGGGGCTTCAACCCGGAGCAGCCCAGAGAGCTCGATGTCTCGGAGAAGAGCGTCGCCGGGTTAGACGAGGACTCTATCACAATGGGCTGGGAAGCCGCCTTAAACGCTCTGAGGAGAGCCGGGGTGAACCCCAGGGAGATCGGGGCTGTCTGGTTTGGGACTGAGAGCAAGCCCTACGCTGTGAAACCCTCGGCGAC
>WYEE01000057.1 GCA_009904025.1 Thermogladius sp.
GGATGGGTGGTTAACTACCCTGCTGTCAAGTTAACCGGGGATTAACTGCCCCTCGTCGATCAAATGATCCTGTTTCGATCAAGCATCATAGATGGTTTTCCACATGAACAACATTAGTTTACTCGTCCGGTGTTGCCTTATAAACAGCTAGGCGTGCCTGGTTAGAGGGGCCTAACGCACCCATAAATACCAGGGTTATCCTGGAGTGCTAGCGGGTGGGGTTTTTGATCGACGAGGAGACGCTGAGAGCGGAGGGTCTTCTAGAGGCGGCTAGGCTGATGGCGGTTGCCGCTAAGACGGCCCCTAAGGCGAGGGGCGTCGACAATGTTGTCACGGCGCTCGTGGCCGATAGAGGCGAGCTCGAGAGGCTTGCCTCGAAAATGGAGGAGCTGGCGCCATTGTACGGCGAGTTCTTCAAGAGGGACGCTGAGTCTGTTAGATCCAGTAGCGCGGTATTCCTCGTTGGATGCCGGCTGCTAAAACTAGGGCTTGAGACGCCTAAGAGATGGGGGTTGGACGCAGACTTGGTGAATTGCCTCGTCAACCTTGGTATAGCGATAGGATCCGCGGTTAAGACAGCGCAGCTACTGAACGTGGACAACAGGGTTATGTTCTCGGTCGGCGTAGCAGCCCAGGAGCTAGGGCTGCTGCAAGCAGATGTAGTCTACGGTATACCGCTCTCAGTTGCGGCGAAGAACATATACTTCGATCGCAAGTGGCCTCGCTGAAGAAAATCGCTGTGTTTTTTACAGGTCCCTGCAATAATGCCTTCACCTAGATGGTTACCATGGACAACGCTAGGAAGAGCATACTCGTCTCGATTATAATCCTCGCCGTCTCCTTCGCAGCGATGTATCTTATAAGAATCCCCTACAACGGGGTTGGGGAGAGCATAATAGACGCCTGGTGCAGGCTGAGAGGGGGGTGCGGGAGCCCCCTCTTGATCAACTCAACCAGGTCTATTATAGAGCAGGGAGCTAGCCTAGGCTTCTTCCTGGTTGTAATAGCCTTGACGGTTATCTCCATGGAGTACAGGTACTATGCTGCTCTACTCGGTGTTTCAGCCATAGTATTCCTGGGCGTGATGTCCCCCCAGCTAATAGTGGGCAGTGTTGAATGGGACTTAATATTGTTCCTAATCGGCAATATGGTGCTAGCGTATATTTTAAAAGCGATGAGGGTCTTCGAGTACCTGGCGATAAAAGTTCTCGAGGCTTCTAGGGGGAGGCCGGTTCTACTAGTAGCCTTTCTATCACTGCTATCATGGTTTCTAGCCCTGGCAGTCGACGAGGTTACGAGTATAATCTACGTGTTAATGCTCGTGTTCGACATATACAGGATCACAGGTTACGACGTTAAACCCCTCATAATACTCTCGGTTCTCTCGACTAACACGGGTAGCGTCGCCCTCCCGGTGGGGAACCCAATTGGGATATACCTGGCGTTTACAGCCAACCTGAGCATAACCTCGTTCATTCTCAAGGCCCTCCCGCTCTCCCTCTTTACCCTAGGATTGTTGATCGCCTTGTTCTCCATGGTGGAGAGGGAGTATCTCTCCGAGTTGGAGCAGAGAGCCAACATTGAAAAAGCGACTAAGATGGCTACCTCATTCTACACCTCGCTATCCCATGCAGACTACTCCAGGATTAAAGGGGGCCTGGCGATACAAATATCTTTCCTAATCCTAGTAGGCATAAGCGATCACCTATCCCGATTAATAAGCCTGCTAGGCGGGTTGGTAGTCGACCCCCACGCGCTCCTGGCTTTCATCCCCTACTTGCTGATAGTAGTATCCGGGCTGATCTTCGGGGTCTCCAGGATGGGTGAGGCGCTTGAGAAGGGTGTGGAGTGGCCTTCGATAATCTTCTTCATCGCATTATTCATGCTGGGCTACTCGCTCTCATGGTCCGGCACAGCCTCGAAGCTAGCCTACCTAACAGTCCTCATGAGCTCTTGGGGTGGCACTGTCTCATTCCAGTTCCTCTCCACGGTGATACTAGTGCTCTCAGCTATGCTCAGCTCCGTGTTAGACAACCTGTCGGTTATAGTTGCGTTAACGCCGGTAGCCAAGACGATCGTCTCGATGGGGGGTTCGACAGCAGTCTACTGGGCTCTACTCTACGGCGGTGTTTTCGGCGGGAACTACACGCCGATAGGGAGCTCAGCCAACATAATAGCGGTGGGGCTAAGCGAGAAGAACAGGATTAACATAGGCTGGGCTGAGTGGTTGAAGATCGCATTGCTAACTACAACCGTACAGATAATAGTATCGATCGCCTGGGTTCTAACGGTGGGAAGCTGGTAGCCCCTCATGCCCATTAAAGTATTAATCCTACCTTCCAGGAGGTTACTCGAGCTTCAGGCAGATTCGATAACCCTAGGCGAGCTTGTCAGGAAGCTCGTTGACATGGGCGTGGGGGATAGAATCCTGGTTCTAGTAAACGACAAGCTTGCGGAAGACCAGGGGGCTCTTATAAGACCCGGTGACAATGTTATAGTTGTGGAGGAGGCCCCTGGTGGCTGAATATGAGAGTGAAGGTTGTGTTCACGGGTAGGGTCAGTGAAATGTCTGGGGTCTTCTCGATGGATGTAGAACTGCCGGAGGAGGCGACAATAAGCGATCTTGTGAAGACGGTATCCGAGAAGCTGAACCCAAGGATATACAAGAGGTATGCTCAGGGGCATTATGTCTTCGTCACCTTCGTAAACGATAAGCCTGTGATAGACCCCGGTTACAGGCTTAGGGATGGGGATAGGGTTACCTTCATGACACCCGAGATGGGCGGCTAGCCTAGCTCCAGCACTTCTCCAGCATTTTAGGGTCAGGCTTGAACTCGATTATTTCGAAGGAGGGTTGGAGACCATTATAGATCAGAAGCCTATTGGTTAAAGTGCTACCAACCCCTAGGATAATTTTAGCGGTCTCCAATGCCTCGATTAAACCTATAATCCCAGGTGTAGTTGGGAAGACTTGTAGCGGCGTCTCCTCCCTGGTTTCACCTGTAAACTGGAAGAGGGCTCTCAGGCAGGGGGTGACGCCGGGCACTATAACAGTTACTTGGCCGTAGAAGCCTCTAACACCCCCGTGAACCAGTGGCTTACCCTTAGCCCAGGCCACCTTGTCAAGGGTGAACCTCGCCGGCCAGTTGTCTAGTGCGTCGACGTAGACGTCGGCATCTATTTTCAATAAAGCATTCTCCGAGAGCTCTGTGTGCAGGGCCTCCGCCCTAAGGTAGGGGTTGATTCTCCTCAGCTTCTCCGCCGCTACAAGGGGTTTAGGCTTACCTAAATCCTCGACGTTGTACAAAACCTGTCTCTGGAGATTACTCAGCTCGACGACCTCCCTATCCAACAAGATGAGGGTTCCAACACCCATGGCGGCTAGGTAGATCGATACAGCGGATCCCAGCCCGCCTAAACCCGCTACGAGAACTCTAGCTCTCTTAAGCTTGAGTTGCCCCTCCGCGCCTATCAGTTGCAGCTGCCTACTATAGAGCTCTCTCTCGAAATCGCTTAAACCAGCCCCCTCAGCCACCCGACTTCACCAGGTAAACCACGATCTCGTCGCCGTCCTCGAGAGAATCCTCCTCTGTCAGTATTAAACCATTCCTCAAAACAACAACCTCCTCCCCGCTAAGACCGATTTTAGCCAGCAACTCCCTCACACTCGAAACCCCCTCAACCATGCGTTCACCCTCCCCTGTAACCCTAACCTTTACAGCCATGAAGCAGGATCACCTCAGAGGTTCCCCGGGTCTACGAAGTACGGTATCAACCCATCGTGGAAATCCCTAATAACCTTGCGGGCAGCCTCCTCTAATAGGGGCTCTCTAGTCTTCTTGTATAACCACCCATGCCTGGCAGCGATGATGCTCAGGATCTCATCAGGGTCTTTAGACTCGATACCATAGGCTTTTTTAATGGCTTCGGGATTCCTCTCCAACACTCTTTTAACCAGCATACTGGCAACCCCTATCGGGTCCTCTAGGAGCTCGACTGGTGTCCCCCTCACCACCCTCTCAAGCTGGTCTCCCTCAATTGGGATCACACCAGGCGTGTCGATTAGGAGGATATCCCTGTCAACCCTTATGAATTGGAACCCTCTAGTATACCCTGGCGACCCAGGGTAGGGGCTTGTAGGTGCCGAGTGCCTGCCTTTCAAAGCGTTGATTATAGAGGACTTACCCGTCTTGGGGAAGCCCACTACTGCGACGGTGACAGGAAGGCGTGGCGCCACCCTCTTAATAGTCCTCCTCAATATGAGTGTCCCCTGGCGTCTGGTCGCAGACGCGTAGACACACGTGTATCCATCCCTGGAGAAACGGTTTTTCCAAGCCTCAGCCACCTCCCTCGGCACTAGATCAGACTTGTTGAGGAGGAGTATCATAGGCTTACCCTGCTGGCGGGCGATCTCCGCAACCCTCCTGCTGAACGTCGAGACAGGGTCTCTGGCGTCCAGCACGTGTAGGACTACGTCGGCGGAGTCGATAACCCGCCTAACTTCACCCCAGCTCATCAACCTGAAGAATCTAGGTTTCCTGCTCATCCGACAAAACCCTTTCCAGCTCCTCTAGGAAACCCGGGTCAACAATGCTCAGCCAGTCTATAAACTTCTCCTGGGTATAACCCTTGGAAACCTTCTCTAAAACTTCTCCAGCAACTTCTATTGGACTCCTTCCTGTTGTGTCGACCTCGACAACTCTGCCAACCCCGAATTTTGAGATCGCATTCATTAACACTACTGATAGCATCTCCGCCATGACGTTTTCGGCGATCTTCCTATCGCTCCAACCCCTAGTCCTCAACCTATCCCATAGCACGACCGGGTTTAGCCTCAGGACAACAACCCTGTCAATGATAACCTCATCCAACACCTCGGGGTAGTGTGTTGCGACTACAACCGGCTTTCCACCACTACATATCTCCCTAACCCTCCTGGAAACCCTTGCCTCATCGATGACGTAACTTCCTGTCTCCTCGTCGAAATACTCGTAGAGGCCTTCGCCGACGACCAACTCGCTTAAATCGAGCTGGAGACCCCCAACTTTCTCTGCGATAATCCTTGCAACACTGGTCTTCCCTACACCCGGTGTACCCGCTATAACCAGGCATTCAAACATGCTCTAACCGGGATTTGGAGATAGGGTAAAAACCCTAATAATCCGAGGGCTCGATCACTTTTTAACCAGCTCTAGGATGCCCTCGTAAGTCTTCTTATAGATCTCGGTTGATTCCAGCTTACGTCTATCCCTAATGTATTTCCTTGTTACAATCCCCTCGGGCAACCCGTATTTCCTGCTGTAATCCACGAGGCTTATGCTGTTCTCTCTGTGGATTTTCTCCCTGTACAAGTCCTCGAATATGTTGAACGCGCAGAAGGGTATGAGCCTCCCATCGGGCACCGCGTAGTGTATGTTGCACCTCTGGACTCTCTGGATATCGTAGTTGTACAAGTCCATGAAGTGCATTTGGCCTAGGAACAGTAGCTTGTAGTGTATCTCCCCGAGAGCCTCATAACTCCTCTTAACGATCACGTTGAACAATAGCTTGTAGAGGTCGAACCCCTCAGGCGCCTTCTCCTGGTGGATGAACTTCCTTATATTGTAAAGAAGCTTCATCCCGGTAAGCAACCTGCTTGAACCCTCCACCAGGTCCCTCCACTTTTCCTCGAGGTACTCGACGAGCCCTTCTACATCCACGAACTCCGTGATCGGTATAAGCCTGGTGTCACCGCCCCTCTTCTCGACGTAGACGTACGTCCCTACCCCGCATGCGGGGTGGTTGCTCATCTCGAACTTGAACTCCCCGCTGAAGCCCTCGATGAACCTTGAGAATACAGCGCTCACATTAATGGGGAACCACGCCTCCCTCGGCACCTCCCCCTCCGTCTGCTCCTCAACCAGCTTCATGATGTCGCCTATTGTAACCCTGTACTTCTCCCTCTCATGCCTCTTCATCAATCCGGTGATGCTGACTGGCTGGAAGTTCACTGACCTAACGATATCCATGTGCTTGGCGGCGAACTTGATCATTGCGCCCAGCTCGTGCGTGTTAACCTTGTTTATCACAGTCGGCACGAGCACCACGCTTGTCATACCCGCCTTCCTGAAAACCTCGAATATGTAGGGTATCTCCCAGTGGTTCTTCCAGTTTGTCACAGGCGTAACCCCGTCGAAGCTCAGGTAAACCGTGTTGACACCGCTGGCCCTCAGCTCCCTAGCGTACTCCACTGCTTTAGCGGGGTCCTCCCAGTATAGCTCGCAGAACTTTATCCCGTTAGTGTTCAACTGGATGTGCCTAACCCCCTCGCTCTTAATCATCCTCACGATATCCACGAGGTCTTCCCTGAGAGTCGGCTCACCCCCCGTTAGCTGGACGGCGACTGTCACACCCTGCTTCTTGATCGCCCTAACCATCTCCTTGATCTGCTCGATGGAAGGCTCGTAGACATACCCGGATGCCTCGGCGAAGAAGAAGCAGTACCAGCAGCTTAAGTTACACCTGTTCGTCAACACGATGTTGACCAGAGCCGAGTGCTGCTTGTGCATAGGGCATAGTCCGCAGTTGAAGGGGCAGGGGCCCTTGAGCTGCGTGTATATGTGCCGCGCCCCCCTCCCATCCTCCTCCCACTTCATTATCCTCTTTAAGGCGGTTGCGTCCCCGTAGTATAGTTCCTCGATCTCACCGTGCTCGGGGCAAACCCTCCTTATGTAGACCTTCCCCTCTCTCTCGACTAAAACAGCTGGTAGAACCCTGTAGCAGTACGGGCAAACACTCATAGTCGTCGAGACAAGCTCCTCCCCACCCTTAATCCTGGGGATAACATACGAGATCTCGCCTACCCTTTTACCCGAAGTCAACGTCAACGATACCACCGCGACCTTAGGATAACTTAACACCACCAACCAATATAAGTGTTCCCCGGGAGATGTGGTTAGTGAGTGAGACATGGTTGAAATCGCGCTGGAGGTCTCGCTTAAAACCAGTATCCCGGGCTTCCCCGAGGCGTCGAAGACTATATCAGTTTCAACAAGCACCGGCTCGGCCATCTTAGAGGCGGGTAGACTAGTTATCCCCTCCCCCTCCAGGCTCAGGGTCAGATATGTTAACACTGGGAGCGGCGATTATGCTCTTGTCGCAGGGGGCGTTCTAAGACTGGGGGATAGGGAGATCCCGGTACCTTGTATGATAGCTGTCTCTAAGCCCTGTTTCAGAATCCAGGTGATAATACCTGGGGTCGACGAGGACGTTGAAGTACCCCCGGGCTCATACGATATACTCCTCGTCTTGAATTGGGGTGAGGCCTCTGGCAGAGGCGTCCATAAGCTTTCCGTTGAACTAGATGTGAAACCCGGCTCAACCGAATAAGGTTTAAAATAGCGGAAACAGTGTAGTTGATGAATCGGGGCCCGTAGCTCAGCTTGGTAGAGCGGCGGGCTTTTAACCCGTAGGTCCCGGGTTCAAATCCCGGCGGGCCCGCTCCCCGGTGAAACCCCCTCAACCTATGTTAAACGCTTTTAACCCTCTGAGACAAGTATCCTAAGATGGATAGCCGGGTCGTCTAGCGGCCAAGGATGCGGGGCTCTGGGCCACTTGGGCTTCCACGCCCAGGTGGGGAGGGCCCCCGTGACCGGGGTTCGAATCCCCGCCCGGCTACTCTCCTACCCCTAGACTCAGCTTGTGGTGGAAGAGCCTAGTCAACGCTGAGGCAACACTGTGGGCTACTCTAAGTGGTTCAGGGATCGGGCTGTAGATCATCGCTTGCTTAACGAGGCGTATTGCCTCCTGGTATTCAACCCCAACTGGGAGTATTCTGATGGTTCTCCAAGGTGTTTCAACCGGTTTAAGATATTCAAACGCCTTCAAGAAAACTCTCAGCCTCTCCTCCCCGTCCGGGAAGTGTTTCCTGAGGGCTTCAACCACTCCCCTAACATCTACATCACCGTATTGGACTACTACGACGGGTTGCCCTGTCGAATCGTGTATTCTCCAGGGGTCTACAACGTCGAACCCGCTGTATGTTACGCCGTCCAACAGTATGAGCCCCTCCCCAAGCATCTCGCTCAACTCTATAATACCCGTCTCGCTTAAACCAGCATCAACTAGCACGGGCTTGAACCCGATGGCCACCGGCTTCAAGTCCTCTCCTGTCCTCACACCGAGTATGACCGTGTAGCCTCTCCTAGACTTAAACCCCACCGGGAAATAACCGTCGTCGAAGGCTATGTAGTTCATCTAACATCCTTCAAGAGCTCTTCAATAGTCTTAACCAGCTCGGGTTTAACTCTAATAACCTTGGTGACACCGTATCTCCCTCTGCTTGTGACAGTAGCGTTAACCAACCCCAGCATGTCGAGCTGGCTTATTATCTCGCTGACCCTCCTCTGGGTCAACGGCTCGAAACCTAGGTTTCTCGCCGTATCCGAGTACTTTAAGTAGACTTCTCCCGTGGTCGCATTACCCTTGGATTTAGCGACGTCTATAACGGCCTTCAAGACGAGTTTCTGGTGGAGGGGTAGGGAGAGTATACTCTGCTGTATCCTCCCCTCCTCTATCTCAATGTTCGCCTTCTTCACATGCTCCACAGTCACCTTTGATGCGCCCTCCCTCTCAGCTATCTCGCCTGCAACCCTGAGGAGGTCCAACGCCCTCCTTGCGTCACCGTGCTCCCTCGCCGCCAAGGCGGCGCAGAAAGATATCACGCCATCCTCCACAGTCCCAGGGTAGAAGGCTTTCTCAGCCCTCTGCTTCAATATGTCGAACAACTGCTCGGCGTTGTAGGGTGGGAAGACTATCTCAACCTCGCCTAGGCTCGACCTGACACGGGGGTCTAGGCTCTCGACGAAGTTTACGTCGTTGGTGATGCCTATAAGGGCTACACGCGCGTTCTTCAACTCCTCGTTCACTCTCACAAGCTTGTACAACAAGTCGTCTCCCTCCCTCTTGACGTAGTAATCTATCTCGTCTAGGACAACGATGTGGACGCCGCCCCAGTTCTCCAGCGCGTTTATGTACCTCCTGTAGACCTCGCTGATGGCAAGGCCTGTTGGGGGTATCCTCAACCCGATGCTGGACGCTATTTGAGCGACCACCCTGTACGTCGTGTCAACCTTCCTAGTGTTCACGTAAGCCTGCTCCAGCTTGACGTTCAACGCACTGGCCTTCTCAACAAGTCTTTTAACAACGTAGCGGGCTACAGCGGTCTTACCCGTGCCTGTTAAACCGTATAGGAGAGCGTTGCTCGGCCTCTCCCCTCTTAAGGCAACAACAAACAACTCGGCCAGCCTCTTAATCTCATTTTCTCTGTGAGGCAGAACCTCCGGGACATACTCGGGGTGGAGTATCTCCCTGTCCTTGAATATCCTGGTTTTAGTAGCCTTCAAGTTCTGAACCAGCTCGTCGATTATATCGGATGCCATACAGGTACGCGACCTCTCCTTCAACTGGGAATATAGCGGGTTCCCTATTTAACTCAGTGGATTCCACTCTCTTTCGCCTCCGGGAAGAATGCTTTTAAGACGATGATTTATAATAATCTAAGACGGCGGGCCGGTAGCTCAGCCTGGAAGAGCGCTCGGTTGGCATCCGAGAGGTCCCGGGTTCAAATCCCGGCCGGTCCATCACCTTATCTTAATATGTAGACGAAATTTCTCCAGCAGATATCCCCGCGCTTTGGAATTGTAGTGGATTTGAAGAGGGTTGCTCAGCTGGTTGTAGTCCATGCCCTATGGAGCCTATCCGTCACGGTAGCCCCGCCCCACAAGCTCTAGCCCGCCCGCGGGAATCCCTCTGGGCGCTATGTTTCCAGGGCTTGTTTGAATCAGGGCTGTAGAACCTTCTCCCATGGGGAGTCGGAGTCATATTTAGGTGGGCTATTTAACCGCGTATCGGATAGAGTTGTCGAGGCGGTGTTCGTGGAGGAGAATGCCTATTAGCTCTTCATCTCTCATACATTCGAAATGGTCTAAGGGTTACGCAAGTGATCGCCGTTGAATGTCTCAGAAACCCGTGGTGGAAAGCAGGGTATAATTGTAGGCTTGAAGTCGCGTAGACCGTGGAGGGCTACCTGGGCGTCTAACTACTACGTTAAGTGGTTTGTACTGGGGTCGGTGATAGGCGTTGTAGCAGGGGTCTCAGCCCTAGTATTCTACTTCACGTTGAAGCTCATGGAGTATCTTTTCCTAGGTTTAATTGTCGGTGCATCGATGCCGGAGCCGATTGGTGAAGGCGGCTCGTTGGAAAGCGGGTTTAAGGCAGTTAACTACTGGCTGATACCTGTCTCAACAACTCTCGGCGGATTACTATCGGGTTTAATAGTCTACACGTGGGCTCCTGAGGCCGAGGGGCACGGCACGGATGCTGCGATAAACGCGTACCATAGGCTTGAGGGCAGGATAAGGAGGAGGATCCCCTTGGTAAAGCTGGTTGCCTCGGCTGTAAACATAGGGTCGGGGGGTAGTGCTGGTAGAGAGGGGCCTACAGCACAGCTCAGTGCCGGTATTGGCTCAGCTATAGCCGACCTCCTGGGGCTGTCCCCCGAGGATAGGAGGAGGGCGGTGGCTGTTGGCATGGGGGCTGGCATAGGCTCGATTTTCAAGGCGCCGATCGGGGGAGCAATATTAGCAGCCGAGGTGCTTTACAGGAGGGACATAGAGTATGAAGTCCTCTTCCCGGCATTCATAGCCTCAGCCGTGGGATACTCCGTGTTCGGATCGGTCGTAGGCTTCACACCTATATTCGGTTACTACACTGGTGAATTCAATCCTGCTAGGTTGCCCCTATATCTCGTCCTCGGCGTGGTCGACGGGTTGTTAGCAGTGCTGTACATTAAGATTTTCTACGGGATTCACGACTCGTTTAAAAGGTGGCGTGTAAGCAACTACATTAAGCCGGTGGTAGGGGGTTTACTAGCCGGTATAGTGGGCGTTCTAGCCCCACAGGTCCTCGGCACCAGCTACGGCTGGGTGAACCTGGCCGAGCTCGGGAAGCTAGGACTATTCACTTCACCCCTCCTCCCTCTCACCATCCTACTAGTATTGCTACCGTTCCTAAAGATCCTCGCCACATCATTCACAATAGGGTCGGGGGGTAGCGGCGGTGTCTTCGCACCAGGCATAGCCATAGGGGCGCTAGTCGGCCTTGACATGGGCTTACTCTTCCACCACCTACTCCCCTCACTGGTGCCGGATGTAGCACCCTTTGTAATAGTGAGCATGCTCTCCCTCTTCGGCGTAGCCGCTAAGGCGCCTTTAGCCGTCATTTTCATGGTAATGGAGATGACCGGCAGTTACCAACTGCTACCTGCAGCAATGATCGCGACGGCAACAGCCTACCTGGTTTCCGGTGACAATACGATATACAGAGCTCAGGTACCCACGAGGAAGGATTCGCCAGTTCATGTCGGCGAGTACAGCATCCCGGTACTTATGGAGATCAAGGTCGGGGAGTGCCGATTAGAGCGGGGGCTCATGGTCAGAGTTGATG
>WYEE01000087.1 GCA_009904025.1 Thermogladius sp.
GGAGGCTTCTTTGATCCTAGCGGACTCACCTTGGATGGCGAATTCTCTTGACTCCTCGACTCTTACAACCCTAGTCGCATTCCTCCCGATCTCCTGTAGCTTGCTGAATATGTCGGCCGCCAAACTGGTTGACCTGTTTGCAAGTTCATCTTTAAAAATCGTTATAATACAATACTAAAGGCAAGGCTTGTTTACGGGTCTAGCCATGGAGAAGCCGAAGAGAGTTCTGGTGGCAGGTGACTGGGATGCAGACGGCGTAGTTTCCTCGGCTATAATAGTCTACACCCAGGAGAAACTATCCGAGTACCCGTTGAGGAACGTGAGTATAGTGGAGAAAAAACCGGCGGATCCTGACAGGATAAGATATATCATAAACAACATATCTGCACCCTACAACCTAGTGGTATTCCTCGACCTACCCTACGCGCCTTTCATCGGGAACGTGATAAGGATGTTGAAACAGCACTTCGGAGTAGAGAAAATAATGTACGTTGACCACCATTTGTCAACCATACAGCATGAAGATGAGTTGAGGAAGGTAGTCGACTTCCTGCTCGTGGACCACAAGAAGCCCACCGTGGGGTTAATAATGGACGAGCTAGCTAGAAACGGCGTGAGGATTCACAAGCGCTTAGAGAGTTTTGCTACAGCCGTCGAGTACATGGATGCGGGTAGGAGGGTTCCACCAGAGTATATGAAAATATTCGAGTTAACCAAGCTGATGTCAAAGGCGCTTACAGCAGTTAGAGATGAGAGCCTCTGGACTAAAATAGTCGACTGGCTAGCTGACCCAACCCCACTACCTATGCCGTTAGACGAGCAGGTTATGTCGAAGGTCAGAGAGATTGTTGAGAAGAGGGATAATGAGTTGAAGGAGACCGCTATGTCTCTAGCTATAGAGGCTGTTAAGGTAGGGGATCTAAGGTTTATCGATGCTAGGAAGAAATGGAAGAAGAGAGGGGCCACAGCGTTAGCATCTAAGCTGGCGAGCATACTGAAAGCACCTGTAGCGCTCCTCGTAGATACCCACAAGAATCATAGCCTACTCGTGATAAAGGCCTCGAGGGGGAGGGCGTATAGGATCGCGAAATATCTCGTAGGAGAGGGGATAGCTTTTGATATAGCCGGTCACCCGAACCTTGCCATAGTGAGAGTTGAAAAAGACGTAGACAAGAAGAATATCTTGGATGCGCTCCAACAAGCCTTATTCTACACCTCGTGAAACGCGAAAAATTTAACTCTAGGACACACGATCTTCTCTCAGGGCGGCCGTTTTGGTTGAAGTGGTTATCCAAGAGAACTCTAGTTTAAAACACAAGCCCTGGTTCAACCATCCCGAGAACCCTGATAGAGTGAGGGTGTTAACTGCGACCCTAGCTCGAATGGGGTTTATGAAGTACGGGTTCTCGAGGGTTGATGCGGATTTAGAGGAGTCACTCCGCGTGGCAGGGTTAATCCACAGCAAGGAGTACATTGAGAGATTGCTCGAGTACTCAAAGAAGGGCCGGTTTCTATTAGATGAGGACACTTACATTTCGAATGATAGCGTGGAGCTTGCGCTCGAAGCCCTACACCTATCCTACGAAACGGCTTTAAAGGCTAATGATATCCGCTTCCTTATAATCCGCCCGCCAGGACACCATGCCGGGAGGAGGGGTAGGACTAGAGGTGTCTCAAGCAACGGGTTTTGCCTCTTTAACAACGCTGGCGCGGCGGTAATCGGTTTCAGGGAGAGGGGTTTTAAAAGAATCGGCATCCTGGATTTCGATGTCCATCACGGTAATGGTACCATGGAGATCTTCTACAAGGAGAGTATTCTCCAATTAGACCTCCACCAACATCCAGACACATTGTACCCTCACACAGGTTACCCCGATGAGATCGGGGAAGGCGAGGGGTTCGGTCTAAAAGTCAACATGGTCTTCCAGCCATACACGGGCGACGACTCCTATATACGGGCACTCGACTACGTCGAGAACATTATCGAGGAGTATAACCCGGACTCTCTCGTGGTCTCAGCGGGCTTCGACGGCTTTAGGGGAGACGGGTTGGCGGACCTCAATTTAACCGAGGCCTCCTACTATAGGCTCGGCTCTCTTGTCAGAGAGGTGGGAGTGCCTACCATCATTGTCCTGGAGGGAGGGTATTCCAGAGGACTTGAGAACGGGTTCAGAGCTTTCTTGGAAGGGTTGACCGGCGTGGCGAGAGAGTACTCTAACAGCATCACGCCAAGGAATATAATGAGGTTGAACGAGATGGTTAACAGGGCTGTTTACGAGCAAGCGTTAAAGAGGTTTGGGCGTTGATTGAGAGAGAGGTTAAAATTAGAATTCGAGGGGAAAGTGGATCGGTTGTTGAATGGTTCAAGAGCAAAGGGTTTGTACCAAGTGACTCGTGCTACGAGGAGGACCACTATTTTACACATCCATGCCGCGACCTACGTTTAACGGATGAGGCTTTAAGGCTTAGATTCAGGAGATGCGATAGCGGAGTCGGATATTATTTGACTTACAAGGGCCCTCGCCTAATTGAGGGCGTGGTTAAATCCAGGCTCGAGATCGAAGCCGAGTTGACCAGTGAGCAAGGAAAGGTAATTGCAGAGATATTGAAGAGAATAGGGTTCGACGATAGATTTGTTGTGAGGAAGAAGAGGGTTATCATGAGGGGTAGCGGTTTAAACATTTCTATCGATGATGTCGAGGGTTTAGGCTTGTTCATTGAAATTGAAGGCGAGATACCGGGATGGCTTATTAAGATGGTTGAGGAGAACAGCTGGTTTGACGGATATGTGGAGAAAACTTATTTGGAACTACTCATTGAGAGAAGCAAGGTGTCTTGAATTGCCGGTTCAAGATAGCGGGGCGCTACTATCCGTTTCTGGAGGGAGGATTCTACAGATCTTATACAAGAAGTTTATGAGCGAGCAGACAAGTAGGTTAAGCGAGCTAGCGGATCCATCTATAGTCTATGTAACCGACCTAGTCTCATGCCACCACAAATACCACCTAAGGAAACTATACCCGGAGCTCTCTATAGGTTTCGAGCCGTCGGCTATAATGGGCAATTTGATTCACGCGGGGATCGAGAGTATTATAATGGAATACGGCTTCAAGCCAGAGTTCCAGCTTGAGAAGCACGTTGAATTGAATGGGAGAGTCTACGTGTTGAAGGGGCGCGTGGACGCCTTCCACCCTGAAACAAGGGAAGTTCTCGAGATAAAATCTGTTAAAAGCTTCCAGGGGGAGCCCTACGAGCACCATGTTCAACAGCTAAACATCTACCTTAACCTTCTGGACTCCCCTACAGGATACCTTCTTTACATATCACACGATAAAATGTTTGAGTACACTGTTCGCCCAATCCGTCTCGACGTCGAGGGGGAGCTGGCTAGTCTACTACGAGACGAGAAACACCCGAGGTATGCATGGGAGTGCCGTTACTGTCCCTTCAGGAAGATATGCCCGTATAGGGGGGCGGAGGGCGGCTCAGAGAGCTAGCCTAAACCCGGCATTTTTTTTGACTCAGCACTCAAAACCAACTTCATCCCAGGGGTCGTAGAACGCCCGAGCTCATCACTCAATATTCCTATCTGAAGCTCGCATTATAAATGGGGATCCTTAAGCTAAATGCGGATGCTTAAACGTGTCTAGGGTTTACACCTCAAACGCCTTGGTTTAAGAATCCTGGATATATGAGGGTAGAGATCCACTAGTGAATTCGTGCGACAGTAGTAGGGGGAGAATAGGTTTAACTTGAGATTTGGCCCGGCCCATCAATTCTGATCAGCCTGGAGCTTTTCTTATATAATTCTAGATGATGGTGGTCAACCACGTGTACTTCAAAAGGCTCTTCCACACCGTTCCTCCAAAGTTCCGCCAGTACTAACCCCGGGTTTAGCACTGTGACTACCAGCACATCTATGTCGCTCGAGAGGAGGTATTTACCTTCCGCAACGCTCCCAAACAAGTATACCTCGGCTTCAGGATCTAATCTCTTGATAACCTCGACTATTCTCGCTAGATGTAAACCCAAGTTTTCGAATATTTTACGCCTTTTAATGGCTTCCTCGACTAATAGATCTATTGACAACCTCGATCACTTCCCGTACTACTCCTAGTAATCTTTTAGCTTCCTCTTTCGTGTATTCTCTGGGAATGTACCTTGATGTTATAAACGCGTCTTCTAGTACGCCAAGCTCGATAGCGTAGTTAGAAAAGAATTTCTCAACTTCGTCAGACCCCGTCAGCTTGTATACCAGTTCCAACAGTTTCCTGACACTATGGGTTCTCGGATAGTCGACGCCGAGCCTTAAGACCACTGCTTTCAAGTATAATTGGAGCGCTTGCTCCAAGCTGAAGAGTGCCAGGTCGTAGAAACCTTTGTCTATTTGTAGCTCAGCTGTGGCAAGGAATCTTCTGGACCTCTCTAATAGATATTCATACTCCTCGAGGCGGGTCACGTAGTACACCTATATAGACTTACGTAGCAAACTTTACGCATCAAGTTGGCATATAATTTAACCAGGATAATATCTCTGACCTAACGGCCGATGAGGGTAGGAAAAAATGATTGTTAATATTGTTGTTTCATGATTGATGGCTGTGAGCCAGGTTTGAGAGCTTTGATCTCGTTTACGGTAACTTCTGAGCGAGGGGGTCTTTGCTATGAGCCTGTGCGGGCCAAGCCTCGAGGAAAACCCCCGTTTAAATGAGCCGAATCCCACCGATAATTCACAAAGACATCCAAGTCTCCGTGGACGAAGTGTAAGCCTGTGACCGATCCAAAAATAACTGTGAATACTTGTAGATAGCTGTGAATACCTTGCTATCCGCTCTCTATGACCGTTATTACCTTGATTTTTCTCCCGTGGAACTTCTCTAGTTTTAGCTGGTATTCTCTTGGTGGGTAGATAATGTACCTGTTCTTCGAGAACCTTACTACTTTAGCCTCGAACACGTATACTTGGCTCATTCTCACACCAATAGGAATATTGTTCAAAAACACTTATGAGACTGTCTACAACAATTAAGTGGTGGTGTCTCGATAAGCCTCTCTGTGAGGGTTACCGTGACCGCTCGGGTTGAGGCGGTCACCCCTGAGGGGGACGAGGGTCTCCTAGTCGAGCTCTTGAAGGCGTACCGGGGCGCAGTCCAGCTAGTAGTGGATGAGATATGGAGTTTGGATAGAATACCGTCTAATAAGACTCTACACAGAGTATTCTATAGTAGACTGAGAAAGCTGGGGTTTTAGAGCACACCACGTATCGGAAATCTATAAAAACGCCCGGGAGGTAGTTAAAGCTGCTAAGAAGAATAACGGCTCTAGACCAGTGCTCAAGAAGCTGACGGCTAGAATACACCCGCTAGACTACAAAATAGACTTCAACACGAAAACCCTCAAAATAGCGGTACTACAAGACAGGTGGGTCGAGCTGAGGTTAAAGTGGTATGGCTACCTTGATAAGCACTTAGGCGACTCTTGGAGACTAGGAGAGGTATTAGTGAGCTATAAGAGCGGTGGGATACTGGTCAACTTGACATTCAACAAAAAGGTATTGCTTAAAGAGCCTAGAGCGGTCATGGGGGTAGACATAAACTTCAACAACGTAACCTACACAGTCATCGACTTAGACGGAAACCTAGTCTCAATGGGCGTGATACCGTTTAGAGGTCTTAGGAGGGCGTTGCACCTCAAGAAGCTCTCTGAGGGCTTGCAGAGGAGGTGTCCCAAGAGCTAGAGGCTCCTGGAATGGATTAGGCGAGCTAGGAGTAGGTGGCTTAGAAGAGCTAGGAACATACTCGTAGACACAGCACACTACGTGGCGAAGCGTATAGTCGAGGTAGCTGGAGAATACAACGCCTTGATAGCATTCGAGGACTTGAGGAAACTAAGAGAAAATAGCAATAGCGGCGAGAAGCTGTCCTGGGAGACTCAGCTCTGGTGCGACCGGAGGATACAGTCCTACGCAGAGTACAAGGCGCTGATGGAGGGTCTACGAGTAGTCTACGTGGATCCACGCAGAACATCAAAAACACCGCTTAACGGGAAGCTACTGAGGTTTATAAACTACAGGTTCGTCGAGCTAGGAAACACTGTTACGTCGAGAGATGTTGTAGCCTCATGGAACCTCGCTCTCAAGGCTCTACAGCGGATGAGGGGCTCACGGGTTACGTGGAGCCCTGATAGCCCCCGCAGTGAAGCAGTGAAAACCCGAGCCAAGCGGGGGAACCCCGAGGCGAGAATCACGTATTCAAAAATATTTACAGCTATTCATCAGGTAATTGCCTCGGGGAAACCCACGGGTTTAAGAGTTCGTCGTATATGAATGATGAGACTAGCGACCTAATCGGGCACGTTTTAATGTAACCTCGTCGTCAAGGCTGAGATTTAACTCGCGGGATGCATCTCCTTTATTCACCCCTAGCTCAAGGTACTCGAAGCTACTCTCGTAGCATGCTAAACTGCCTTCCTCAACCAGGCTGAAGCTAGTTGTGAGCCTGCACTCCTTCAAGGTGTTCCCCACCTCCACCAGTAGTGTATCCCCAATCCTCCAGCCGAGCTCCGAGACAAGGGTCATGGGGATGTTTGTTAAAACGTTCCCGTACACGTCGATGTAGATCGCTCTTGCTTTTACAACATTGCCTTCGACCACAGGCCTAGGTATATTTATGACCTGGATGCTACCCGGCTCTACTCTAACCCCTAGCTCACTGAGGGGTACACCTAGGCTGGCGTATGCGGCTACAGGGGCGAAGATGTCTCTCCCGTGGAATGTGCCTGAAACTTTCTCAAGCCTGTATTTAGAGCCACCAACATCATACACTTCTTGAATGCCGTCTTCCAATGCCAGGAGCGAGAGTAGACCGTTGTCAGGTCCAACTAGAATGTAGTTGCGTGTCTTGATTAGAATGGCCCTCCTACTACTCCCAACACCAGGGTCAACAATAGCCAGGAAGATTGCTCCTTTCGGGAAGTACTTCGCGGATGACTTTAATATTAAAGCCCCCTCTCTCACGTTGTGTCTCCCGACCCCGTGGGTTAAATCAATTATCTCAGCCCTGGGGTTGATGCTCTTGATAACACCTTTAACCACTCCAACATATGGATCCTTGTAGCCATAGTCCGTCAGCAAAACTATTAGACTCATATTTAACCCTCGCAATAGGATTATATTAGCTTTCCTAAACTTAATTATCAATAGCCGGGGATGTAGCCGACGGGCGGCCTGACCCTGTGATGAACCATTGTAGCACTAACCCGGCGGTGGGGATAAAATGCTGCTCAATCTTTAATTATAGTGTAGCCCGATGACTTGCAGCGGATAATCGGATAACATGGTGAAGAAGACAAGGGATGAGGGCGATGGTTTTAAATTTTAAAGGAACTCATTCAAATCAATTAGACAGGGCCCGTAGCTCAGCTTGGTGGAGCGCCCGGCTGATAACCGGGAGGTCCGGGGTTCGAATCCCCGCGGGCCCACATCCTACTCTCCAGGGAGCAATTGGATGATGCTTGGGGGTTCCACCATCAAATGCTCTCCTTTCTCGAAAGCCACCTCCCCTCTAACGAACACTAATTGGGGGTTGCCACGCATAACAGTTGTCAAAGGATCTACCGCCTTAAGAGGAGCTGAGATGACTGGGTCCGAGAGATCGTAGACGAGCACGTCGGATATAGAGCCCCTCTCTATAAGTCCATTGTCCAGTTCAAGCAACTTGTACGGCTTGAGGAGGAGGTTTAACGCTAGCCTTGGATTCGGGGACTTAGAGAGCCATGCTTGGACGCTCCTCGAGTGCTCGCCTCTAGTATCTAGTATTAAGCAGCGCTCCTCCACCTCCTCAGGCTTACACACAACTTGGCTGAAAACACCTAGTTCAACCCCCTTGAACACGAGCGTTTCGCGGGCTATGAGTATGTTGAGAACACCCGGCCTCTCACAGGGTTGCCTGGAGATTACTATGCCTTGAACACCCAGCTTGCTTAGACTACTTGAAACTAGGCAGTCATTCGTGTCCATGAAGATCGGCAGAGTGACACCGTTTGCTATCGAGGCTGAAACAGAGGCCTGTACAAACCTCTCCAGGGCGCTTGGGCTCATGCTCTGGGCCTCCACCCCGAGACCCCGGTACGGGAATTCGACGCCCGGCACAAGCGCGCTGAATCCGTGTAGGACTAGAGCCGGCTTCTCGTATTTCAACACAAGCTCCGCAAGCTCGTATTCGGGCAGGGGCTCACTCCCTACATCGCCGATTTTTTCCCCGTTGATGAAAACAAAACCTTTCTCGACACCTCTTCGCCCATGATAGTATACCTCCCCATATAGTAGCGTCCTAACACTCATCTACTACACCCTGTTTTTATTCTCGTGGGATTCCTTAATTACGTCTCCAGCGTACATAAAATTTTTATCCACAGGCTGGGTTATTAGTGCAAGGTGAGTGCTCCATGGGTGGATGGTGGGGTAGGTTTATTAGAGTGGACTTGTCGAGGGGCAAGGTTTCCATTGTTGAGATCGACAAGAGCATTCTGGCAGATTTTATAGGTGGAAGAGGCCTTGCTGTAAGGCTCCTATGGGATTTAAACCCGCCTGGGGTAGACCCATTATCCCCCTACAATACTCTTGTTGTAGCTTCAGGCCCCCTCTCAGGTTTACCTCTACCCAGTAGCGGAAAGCTTGTTGTAGCCTCGAAGAGCCCTCTCACAAACGGCTATGGTGATGGTAATATTGGTAGTATGGCGAGCCATCATTTGAAGAGGGCCGGCTTCGACGCGATTGTTGTACAGGGTAGGGCTAGGAAGCCCGTTTACATCTATGTAGAGAACGACAAGGTTAGCGTGGAGCCGGCTGAAGACTTATGGGGCTTGGACTCCTTCAGCGTCGAGGACAAGCTGGTTAGAGAGCACGGTAGGAATATTGGGGTTCTCACGATAGGCCCGGCCGGGGAGAGGATGGTGAGGTATGCTACAGTCGTCTCGCAGAAGGGGAGGAGCGGGGGCCGCCCGGGCATGGGCGCCGTGATGGGGAGTAAGAATTTGAAGGCTATAGTCGTCAAGGGGTCTCTTCAGCCCTCGGTTAGCGACATGGAGTCTTTGAGGAAGACTGCTGAGGAGGCTTATAGGAAGATTATGGAGGCGCCTGGTTACGACTACTGGGTTAGGCAGGGCACGATGGCCACAATTGTGTGGAGCCAGCAGAACAGTGTGTTGCCGACGATGAATTTCAGGGAAGGGGTGTGGGAGGAATACGAGAATATATCAGGAGACCTCATGGAGAAGCTGAAGGTGGATAGAAGGGCCTGCCCCTACTGTAATATGGGTTGCGGGAACGTTGTGAGAGACGAGTTCAACGAGTTGAGTGAGCTTGACTACGAGAATGTCGCGATGCTCGGTAGCAACATCTTGCTGGGCGATTTGAGGAAGGTAGCGGATTTAAACAGGCTTGCAGACCTCTACGGCCTAGACACTATATCGCTGGGGAACTCTCTCGGCTTCTTAATGGAGGCAAGCGAGAAAGGCTTGATAAAGGAGAGGGTTGAATGGGGGGACTATAAGGCTGTTAGAGAGCTCGTCGAGGACACTGCTTACAGGAGGGGGCTCGGCAGCTTCCTCGCCGAGGGTGTAATGAGGATGAGCGCCTACCTAGGTGAAGAGGCTGCTGACTTCGCCATGCATGTGAAGGGGCTTGAGGTCTCAGCCTACGATTGCCACGCAGCACCCGCCATGGCTCTAGCCTACGGCACCTCCCCTATAGGGGCACACCATAAAGATGCTTGGATTATAAGCTACGAGGTTAAGACGGACAGGCTATCTTACTCGAGGGAGAAGGTTGAGAGGCTCATAAGCCTCCAGAACATAAGGGGCGGCCTCTTCGAGTCCCTAACGGTCTGCAGGTTGCCCTGGGTGGAGCTCGGCCTGGAGCTAGACTACTATGTCAAGATGCTGAGCGAGGTGACAGGCCTCAACTGGACTTGGGATATGATAAACACGGCGGCTGATAGAATATACACTCTTATAAGAGCTTTCTGGGTTAGGGAGTTCGAGGGGTGGAGCAAATACTACGACTACCCGCCGGGGCGTTGGTTCAAACACCCTCTCACAAAGGGCCCATATAAGGGTGCTAAACTAGATCCAGTAAAATACGAGAATATGCTCCAAGAGTATTACGCTATGAGAGGGTGGGATAGCAACGGTGTGCCGAAGCCTGAGACCCTCAGCAAGCTCGGTTTAACATTCGTGTCAAGCGTGTTAAAACAATAGGTAGCTTAGGCATGATCACGATAACAGGGAGAGTAGTCTCAGGTGTGGGAGAGGGGGCTTTATACGTAGAGTTGTATCGGAGTTTTTTCATTAAGTTCCTTGAAATAGACCCGTTTCCAGGCACATTGAACATCGAGGTGGAAGACCCCGGTTATTTAAACGCCGTCTTGAGCTTGGTTAACCCTGTTAAGATCCCTCCCCCGAAACCAGGTTTAGGCTGGGTCTCAGCCTACAAGGCCCTTCTGAGAGGGCTCATAGTCTATATTGTTAGGCCCGAGAAAACAAGCCATAACACGAGGATTGTCGAGGTGGTGTCGGATAGATACCTAAGGGGGTATCTCAAGCTGAAAGACGGGGATGTCGTCGTACTCCAGTTAATAGTCTAATCCTAGGTTTCCGTAGTCTAGTTTAAAATGCACTTTTATCATGGAATAGTAAATGTTCTTGCTTCTAGCTGGCGTGAGGGTGATGGAGGGCGGGGTTGTAGCTGTCAAAGTAGTCAACTTCACGAAGCGCTTCGGGAATTTCACGGCTGTGAACGGGTTGAACCTCGAGATCTACGACAAGGAGATTTTCGGCTTTCTCGGACCGAACGGGTCTGGTAAGACCACTACCCTGCTTACAATAGCCACCGTCTACAAGCCGACGAGTGGGGATATTTTTGTCTACGGGCACAGTGTTATAAGAGAAGACTATGAGGTAAGGAGGCTTGTAGGACTAGCCTTCCAAGACCCTAAAGCCCTGTGGGTGGATAAAGTCCAGGAGTTGCTGGAGTGGCATGCCAGAGTCGTCGGCTTGAGTAGAGGAGAGGCCAAGAAGGTTGTGAGAGAGGTGCTTGAGACGCTGGATTTGTGGGAGCATAGGAACAAATATTTCTACCAGCTGAGTGGCGGCACAAGGAAGAAGCTTGAGCTGGCTAAGGTCTTGATACAGAGACCCAGGCTCGCAATATTGGATGAGCCCACAGCCCAGGTCGATGTCCCAACCAAGCATAAGCTGTGGGATATAATAAAGGAGCTAAGAGATCACGGGTCAACCGTGATTATAGCGACAAACGATATGTTTGAAGCAGAGAAGGTTTGCGAGAGAATAGGGATTATATACAAGGGGAGGCTGGTCGCCGTTGACACTGTAAGCGGGTTGAAAGATAAGATACCTAAGGGGGACGTGATCGAGGTTGTCACCGAGGGGGATGGGAGGAGGGATAAAGC
>WYEE01000025.1 GCA_009904025.1 Thermogladius sp.
GTGGATCTCGGCGCATACGGCTCCACCACTCCGCAGGGTAAACCTACCTGCTACACTTGTAAACGCGATCGCTACGGGTTCCAGAGATCCTAAAAGGCAAGTCGTCGCGAGGGAGACGAATGAGACATTTAGAGGGTTCAAAATACACCTGGACACGCTGGGCGTCTACGACACAACTCCATGATCGGAGACGGGTGTACCTCGTGAAACAAGCCAAATATGTGGATAAGCGCCGGGGGCGGGATTTGAACCCGCGCGGGGTTTCCCCCACCGGCTTAGCAGGCCGGCGCCCTACCAGGCTAGGCGACCCCGGCAGGCGTTTTGAGTATATCTCGTCTACCTTTTATTAACTTTAAACACGCGGGGCCATGAGAGCCTGGACACTGCTTTTAACACTAGTGTTATGAGCAGTATGTTCCTCGCCTGGACAACCCACTGGACGGGGGAGTCCAGGCTGAAAGGGTTGTCGTATACGGGTAGGTTTAAGCCCAGGTACATGTTCGCGTAGTATCTCAGAGTAGAGTCTTTGAACCACATCGGGATGACCAGCGTGTTCAAGAAGTCGGTTGCGTAGAGTAGCGTTAAGTCTTGGAGGCTTGTTAAAGGCAGGTAGAGGAGGGGGGTTGTTAACACGAGGGATTGCGGGGGTAGTGAAGGGTTTAAAACTATGGCTAGGAGGGTGAAGGATATTAAAACGCCGTGCAATCCACCTCCACCAGGCCTCTCCCCTAGCAGTAGGAGTGTGTAGATTACCGCCATGTATAACCCAACCCATAAACCATAACCCGCCCTCCCAGTCAAGCTACTTAGCATTATTGCGAGGCCGTTGTTAGAGCTATCCTCGACCAGGTATGTAAGGTAGTCGAGTAGGCTGCCCGGCGAGGCTAGTAGGAAGGGTATGTAAGGCGTTAAACCCAGTAAGACAGGGGTGTAATTGATTTGGAGCCTACCCCTTGCATCCAGGTATACTAGGAGGGCGAGCGGGACTAGTAGGAAGATGTTTACCGAGGATCCGAGCGCGAGCAGGAGAGCGGAGTAGGTCGTCTTGTTGACGGCTAAGTAATACAGGGAGGATACCAGGAAGAAGAGTGTTAGAGTGTCGAGGGAGTAGATGGAGTAGGCTATGAGCGATGGGAAGAATAGTGATAGGAGTCTCTTCTGTACAGGCGCCTCAGTAATCCTCGTGAAGCTGTAGTAGATTAAAGCCGAGGCTATTAGGAACATTATTTCTACAAAAGACTGGAGCAGGTAGAATACCAGGCTCGCCTGAGGCGAACCGGGTTTGAAGCCCAGCGCGTTTGAAACATACATTGAAAGGCTCGCGAACAACAAGTACAGCGGGGGTTGATTCGATTTGTAGTCCACGTAGGGGATCGGGAAAACCTGTTTCCCCTCGCAGACAAGACTCATGACATCCCCGTTAACCCACCCACCCCCGCCGCCGCAGGCACTAACATACAGCTCATTGTAGACAGACTGGTAGAAATCATCGTAGAAGGGTGTCTGAACTAGTTGTCTTCCAAACAGGATTGCAGAGGTTTCAGAGGGCATATGGATGATGAAAGATGCCAGACCTATCGCTAGGGCTATTAAGAACACTACAGCCTTCTCGCCCAAAGCGTGACCCCCTTAAGCAACTCCTTATATTAATGGAGGCCGGGATTAAATATTGGAGGGCGTTACCGTTGACTAGAAGCGGGGTCATCGAAATCGCTCTGCTACTGTTGATTCTAGCCGTGTCCACAATACAGTTCCTCTACTGGGATCAAAAGTTCACAGACAATGAGCTGGCTACTAATGGGAAGGGGTATGTGTCTGATGAAGTATGGTATGTTGCCTCCGCGAGGAACATCCTCGTCAAAGTCTTCCACTTAAATCCAAGAGAGGTCGGTTACTACGGTTACACGATCATATACGAGGGGGTCTTGGATAGGAGCCGGGTTGAGGAAATAGCAAGTTTATACGGGGTTAAATTGAGGTTCGACTACAGCAAGCTCAACGGGTTCTACGCCTACTCGAGCAACGCCAGTAGCCTAAACCTCTTCCTGAGCAGACTTAGAGAGATCGCGAACGTGAGCGATGTAGTGCCCGGGTGGATGATGCCTGATGCATCCGGTATAAACAATTACCTTAACCTAGAGCACCCTCCCCTAGCGAAATACGTGATAGCCCTCATAATGGCCACCGTAGGAGACTACCCGTTTTACTGGAGGCTTGGAACCGTAGTGGCTGGGACTCTACTAGTATTGTTCACATACTTGATTGCTAGAAGGCTCTTGAACAGTGCTCCAGCAGCCCTCGCCTCAGCCTCTCTTCTCGCCGCCGACCCCTTGGTCAGGAACCTGTCCTCGACAGCACTACTGGACGTGTATGTGGCTTTATTCACAGCTATATCATTCTATCTCGCTTTGGACAAGAGATTTAAGCTCTCTGTACTAGCAGTGCTTGTAGGGTCTTTATTCAAGTTCAACACGCTGTTCGCCCTCACACCGGTTTCACTTTTATACGCGAGAGAGAAGCTTAAAGGGAGGTATAGCCTCCTTGACCTCACAGCCATCGTCCTCGGCTTCTATATCGCAAGCGGTCTAGGATTCCTTCTAACACAGATGGTTGCAGGGATCCCCCTAATAGGCTATCTTGGGTTTACCAGCTGGTTTAAGCAGTCTATAACAGGTGCTATCGCATGGCACACCCAGGTTAAGTGTTTGGGGAATGCGTGTCCAACAAGCTCGGCTCCATGGGACTGGTTTACCGGCGTAAACTCCTTTACCTTATACTACTTCCCCGGAGGGTTGAGCGTTACGGCAAGCGGGTTCTGGCCTCTCTGGTGCTTTGCTCTTGTCGCGGCAATAATATTTCTACCATCCTACCTCAAGGGGAATAAAGCGTTCGCCCACTCAACATGCTGGCTTCTCGGCGTTCTATCAGGCTATATTCTCCTATGGATCATAGGTGGGAGGACGCAGTACAGCTTCTACGCCGTACAACTCGCCCCTCTAGTATACTCGTCTCTAACGGTCATCCTGGCAACATTCAACTACGATAGGGTGGTAGAGGTACTTGAGTCCTGGAAGCACTTGTTTACCAGGATGAATAGAGCGCTTGGCAGGCTACTGTTACTCGAATAGCTTTTGCGGAAAATTGGCTTGTGGTTTATAAATCTTGCTCCTACCATAGAGGAATGGTGGATGAGTTGGCTAACACAATCGCCAGGATGAGATTGATAACAGTGAAAATGCCCGAAATTTACGTTGAGGGTATCGACGAGCTTGTCAAGATAGGAAGGTATAGCAGTAGAAGCGAGGTTATCAGGGTCGCTATAAGAGACTTGCTGAAGAAAGAGCTCTGGGTAAGAGACAGAGAGATGAAGTAAGCGTTTTCAACTCTACCCTTGAGCCCTCAACCTCTCCAACAAGAGGACGTAAAGAGGTTCGTTTTCATCTATCCTCCTGAAGCTTAAAGGTGGTTGGAAACCGGGGAAGATGCGCCTGAGCTCCTCTAATTTAACAGGCCTCTTGTACACCTTAACCTCTTTTATCTCAATGCCGATTGCGACCTTAGAACCCCTAATGTACTTCAAGTCGCTTTTGAAAACACCTGTCCCCCCAGATAGGGCGATCCTAGCTATTTCCTCGGGTTTCCCCACGTATACTTCGCCAGCCTTAAACTCGCCTACAATTGCTCTGGTACCCCCGCTCGCGTAGATTACGAATATACTGCCGCTTCCGGGTTTCAAACCGAAATATCTTCTAAGTTCCATCTTTTTCTTACCCGTGAGGATTCTATGAGCGTATAAGGGGAGTATGCTGATCAGGTACGTTTCCATGTCTAATCCAATCCTCAGGGCAGGGGACTTTTAGTCGTGTTAAACCACTATTTTAAAATCCTCGATGCCTAAAAATATCTCTAGATGAGGAAAGCTGGTATTACTGAGCGGTGATGCATGACACCAGTGCCGAATGGTGTTTAAAGTAATGTCTATTAAGCCAGGGGATCTAATTCTCTTCTACATAGACTCGAAGAGAAAGTTTATCCAGAGAATCGAGCCAGGTAAAATCCTCGGGACGGATAAAGGTGTAATCAGACACGACGACGTCATCGGGAGAAGGCTCGGTGAACAAATCTCAACCTCGAGGGGGTTTAAAGCATATTTGCTTAAACCTCTGCCAGTGGATTTCCTCTCTGCTATGAGGAGGGTCACACAGGTAATCTACCCTAAGGATGTTAGCCTAATGGTGTACCTGGCGGGTGTTTCAGAGGGGGCCAAAGTCCTCGAGGGGGGTGTGGGCACAGGACACGTCACAGCTGTGCTAGCCTACCTTGTGGGGGAGAAAGGGAGGGTGTTCGCCGTAGATGTAGATGAAGCCAAACTCAAGAAAGCTATGGAGAACCTGGATAAGCTGGGTCTAATGAATAGAGTTGTTTTCATCCGCAAGGATATCCGAGAGTGGAGTGGGGAGCGCGATTTCGACGCCGCTATTCTAGACGTCCCCGACCCGTGGAATTCTATTAGAGTGATCCACGAGTCTCTAAAGCCCTCCTCCCCGTTACTTGCATTCCTACCTACGATCAACCAGGTTGAGAAAACTGTTGTAGGTATGAAAGGTCTCTTCACGGACATACATGTATATGAGACTCTTGTTAGAGAGTACCTTGTACTACAAGATGGGACGAGACCGAGCCCGAGGATGATAGGTCATACAGGGTTTATCGTCTTCGGGAGAAAAATCATCTAGAGACTAAACATGCTTACCCTTAACATAAAGGTAGATCGTGTGGGTTAAACCGTTGTCGTCTTTCACGTCGACAACTCTGACCGGGTTCCAGCCCGGTATCCTGAATTCGTGACTTACAACCCTAGCCCCGTCTCTCAACTCCATCTCTAATTTAGGCCTTAAAGCCTCGTTGACGGATGTGAGAAGGAACAGTGTTACAACGGTAGCCTCACCTATATTCACGTTAAAGAAATCATCGTTTATGAGGACAACTCTTTCCGCCAACCCGTGGTTTATCACATTATTTTTCGCCTCTTTAACCCTCTCGGGGTCTTTCTCGATGCCGACAGCTTTCTTAGCGTTAAACTCCTTAACTGACACCACGAGGATCCGGCCGTCTCCGCAACCAAGATCGTAGACAATGTCGTCGGGGCCGACTCCAGCTAATCTAAGCATCTCTCTGACTACTGGGTAGGGGGTGGGTACGTAAGGAACATAGTAGTACATGAATCAATTCCTCGTGTTGAACACATATGAAAATTATAACTTATTGGCTCCCTAAAGCTTTACTCTTCATAATCTCTAGGGCTTTCTCCTCATCCGGCTGGAGAGCTTGGTTTAAAGGCAACTGAGACAACAGGACTCTAACGCCTCCATCGTCGAGTTCCGCGAGGATTTGGGGGAGCCATGCCATACCGAATTCATCTTTATCCCCATATTCGTTCACGTACACGTAGTCCTCTATTTTCACGTCTAGTGGCACATTTAGCTCTTTTGATATCCTATCCGCCAATCTCACCCATAGTTTATGATAGGGGTGATGCTCGGCTGTAACTAAGACTATTTTTTTAACTGAGGGCATTTAAACCACCTATACTACCCCTCTTGATATGCTAGAGGGTTTAAAAGCAAAGCAGGTTTCAGGCCGACCACTATATTGCGAGACCCTTTGCCTTCCTCTCCTCTTCCGGCCTAACCTTAATTATACCGTAGTGGATAGCACACGATATACAGTAGCATTTCCTAACAGGATACTTCATTATAATTGCCCCCTTCTTCTCCAGCTCTTCAGCTAGCTGAGGTGCGACTGGGCTATACATTCTCGTCACGCAGATAGCCTTGTCGGCCGGTACAAGCCTCCCGCAGTTATCGCATTGCACTAGCTCGACTTTACCCTTATCCCCCTTCCTCCTACCCCTACTCTCCCTCTTCTTAGGCATTCAATAACCACCTTTCAGCTGTTTCTCTTAATGAATCAAAAGCCTTTATACCTTACTATCTTGGAGGAACAGGCATGTCTTACCTAAGCCTTGATAATAAATTTCCTACCCTGCCGCCAATAATGTTCTCCCAGTCGAGACCTATCGCCTCGAGCAATTGCTCTAGACTACTTCTTATACTCTCAATATACTTGTCTGGATCTATCTCGGCAAGCTTAGCTAGTTGTATAGCTTTAACACCGTCCTTACTCTTAACTTTAACATAGGCAATTATATCGTTCTCCCCTATACTCAACCCGTAATTCTTCAACTGAATGGCTGCTTTAACGTGCTGTGGTGTGTTCTTAGTGTACTCTTCAATCTTCTTAGTTAACCCTGTTCTTATAGTAAGCTGATCGAGAGTTATTTCCTTCCGCTTCAAGCTCAAGTACTTCTCTCTAACCTCGTTTCTAAGCCACTCTTCGAAATCTTTCAAGTCAGCGGGGGAGGTTACTATTTTCATCCTCTCTATTATCTCCTCGAAGAAGTTCTTGAGGAAGTCCGGTGTGTTCTTCTTCTTGGCTATCAGCCCCTTTATCTCGATCTCCCCATCGATGGTTCTGCCGAGGTAGTTCTTCTTCAACCCTGTGAAAACCACGAAGGTGAATATTTTGTCGAGCTCTATCTCCAGACCAAGGTTATTGTAGACCCATTCCTGGAGTTTAGAGAGCTGTTCCTGCGATGGATCCCACAGGAAAATCGAGTCTGTATCCCCGTACAGTATTTTAACACCCAGCTCGGCAGCCTTACTTAGTATGCTGAAGAAAGATCTTCTGCCTAGAGCTGTCACGCTCTCGGCGACCGCGGGCGAGTAAAGCGGGAAAGCCTCGTCACCAAATACACCGTAGCTAGCGTTGATGAAGACCTTGATTGCTCTCTGAACAACATCATACCACGCCTGGGCCTCCAGGGGGAGGCTTTTATCCTTAGCCCTCTTCTTGTATACGAAGACCCTGAAGTCTCTCAGTATGCCGACTAGCACCGAGATTAAACCAGGCTTATCCCTACACACGCTATGGATTCTCCTACCTGTCTCGTCCTCAATCCAAGCCTTGTTAGAACACCAATCCACATCAACTGTTTCAAAACTCAGATTATACTTCTTCATGATGCTGGGGTATAGTGATGCTATATCCAACACCACTGTGTTGAAGAATACTCCTACAGGGGGCTCAATCACGAGTGCGCCTGCGTACTTCTTCCCCTCTATGATCGCCTTGGTATGCGTGCTCCTAGCATATCTCTGAACATCCTCCTTGTTGACGATCAGATAGTTCCTCTTCCTAGTCTCCCAGAAAACCAGGTTTTGAATCCAATTCGAGATTTTCCTCCTACAGACATCCTCGATGCTAGTTCTCGAAATCCGTGCCATCAACACCATAAGCTTCCAAACGAGCTCGTTGTTGAAAGTCATTAATTGTAGAGTTATCTCGGCATCACGATAGTTGTATGCGGTAAGGAATGATAGCTCCTTCTCACCCAGATTCCCCTCATAAGCTACTTTAGAAATGCCCAGCAACGCCGTTGATATGGCCTCCAGGTTCTCATCCTGGTACTTATTCCCGAACGCATAGCTCTTAATAGCCTTATTCGAGAAGAACTTGTATAGGTCTATGTGAATAGACGACTCTAGCCTAGCCTGGACCTCCTTCGTCTCCTCCACCTTAGCTACTCTTATCGGTATTTTATCTTTCTCCAAGCCCAGGCTCAAACTCCTGTTATAAAGGTAGTGAAGATCAAAGTTGTCCCCATTGAATGTGATTACAACCGGGTATGATGAGATGATTCTGTAGGCTTCAAGGATCAAAGCCCTCTCACTATCGAAAACCTCAATCTCAGCATCCCACGGATAGTCCTCGCCTGGTTCACCGAACTTCACATCCCTCGCTAAAACCAGGACTTTCCTGAATCCATCAGTGGATCTAAAAGCTATGGATATTACGGGGAAATCGGCATGTTTTGGTGAGGGAACCTTACCTTTAGCAGGAGTGTAAACCTCAATATCGAGAGCCAGCTTTCTTGGATTAGGAGGCATCTCCTCGAAGTAATCGAGGAAGCTTAACGCCATCTCGTGGATCTCGCGATGCTCCCCTCCAAAGATCTTAGATACCAGTTCTAAAACCTGTTTGTCGACACTCGGCTTAACAACTATTAAAGCTGGTTTACCGTTCTCTACACTCGCCCTCACTCTCATGCATGGGACTAGTAGATTGTCGTATATGTAGTTGTTGTGGTATTTGATCTTGGCCTCCCACGCGTTTTTCACCATGTTTCTCAGCTTTTTAACGGATAGAGGGTCTTTCACGACGATCTTTGTCAGCTTGACCTTCTCCATGGACAACGGGTTTATCTTAACAACCTCTTCAGCTGTCTCAAAAGCTGGGTCTCCCACTATATCCTTCTTCTTTAAGACTTCTTCAACGGGCTCGTCTGTGAGAAAGTAGGGTTTATGCCCGGTTGGGTCTAGCAGTTTGAAGAGTCTGGATCCATCGTTTGATAAGAAGACAAGGCAAGCCCTCCCTACATCCCCATTATACTCTACGTTGAGCAGGTAAGCTGGGGCGTCCAGGGAGTTAACATACCTGTCATAGTCGAGCGTGTAAACGTCGCCTATCCGAGTATACTTCACTAAACACCCCTCTTTTCACGTAGCTTCAAAATAGCCTCAGCGATATCCCCCCTCGATTCCAACAATGCCCTCCTAGCCTCCTCCCTTGAAACACCCGCCTGTGAGGCTACAAATTCAACATCATCCTCGCTGATCTTGACTTCAGCTACTTTAGGAGCCGCCTCCAGCTTCTCCTCCCTCATGCTCCCCACGACTTGGACAATCGTCTGCTCCCTAGATTTAATGAAAACAACCTGCGGTTTATCGATCGTGATCTTCTTATCCTCCAGGTATATCTCCACTTTAACAACATTGCCTACCTCTTCTAACTCTAACCCCATCCTCTTCAATGCCCTCTTTAGCTCACGGGGGCTAAATCCGGGTAGCACAGGAAAACACCGCGGTCTTTAATTATATAAACCATACTAACTATTAAAGTCAGGGTACTAAATCGAAAGAGAACGTTGGTTAGAAATGCCGAGTTTAAGAGTACTAGGTGGGGGTACTGAGGTTGGTAGGGCAGCGTTGCTAGTTGAAGACGGGGGTAAGGCGCTGTTAGACTACGGTGTGAACTTCGACGAGAAAGATAGGCCTCAAATCCCCTTACACGTCAGGCCCATGGAGCTCAACCTTGTGGCGATATCCCATGCTCATTTAGACCATATTGGGGCAGCACCACTGTTGTACATAACTGGAAGACCGAGGATCTTCACTACGAGGCCTACCCTCGAGATATCCAGGCTACTTGTACTAGACTTCCTCAAGTTGAACTCGGCTAACATTGACTACGAGTACAGCGAGTTTGTCAAGATGAGTGAGAACGCCCAGCTGGTTGATTACGGTAGCGAGGTAGAAGTTGACGGGTTCAAGTTAATATTCATGAATGCTGGGCATATCCTCGGGAGCTCGATGATATACCTCGAAACCCCAAACGGCCATAGAATACTCTACACTGGGGATGTTAACACTATTCAAACATGGACTCTCAGCGGAGCCGAGTTATGGCCGCTTAAAGTGGACACTTTGATCATTGAATCCACTTATGGGAGTAGAATACATCCACCGAGATTCCGAGTCGAGAAAAGGTTTGTCTCGGTAGTTGAGGAGGTTATCTCTGGAGGCGGGGTTGTACTAATACCATCATTCAGTGTCGGAAGAAGCCAGGAGGTGTTGACGCTCCTAGCGAACGAGCTACCCTACATCGACATATACGTAGACGGCATGGCAAGAGATATCTGCGCGATTTACCTGGAATACCAGAAGTATCTGAGGGATCCCACCCTATATATTAGGGCGTTGGAGCGCGTTACGTTCATTAAAAACGCTAGAGATAGGAAAAAAGCTTTGAGTAAGCCAGGTGTTATAATAGCTACAGCTGGCATGCTGAAGGGCGGGCCTAGCTTACATTATTTGAAGAAGCTGGCTGATGACTCTAAGAACGCTGTGCTACTTGTAAGCTACCAGGCCCCTAATAGCCCTGGACATAAACTCCTCGAAGAGGGGGGGTTAGAGGAGGTAGAGGTTTACTTCACTAAGGCACGCCTAGAATGGTTCGACTTTTCCAGCCACGCGGGTAGAGATGGCCTGGTGGATATCGCTAAGAGTTACTCGCAGACGCTACGAAATATCGTTGTGATCCACGGAGACGAGGAGTCTGCTACCGGCCTGGCTGAAGCAATCAAAAACACTCTCGGCGGGGACTTAAACGTAGTGATCCCTGTTAACGGGGACTCCATCACCCTTGATTAGAATCCCAGCCTGTGTTATTATATAGACATTTCTAGACCACTTCCTAGCAAACCCAAGTTTCTCGAGTTGAGAGAGTATCTTTCCCGCAGACAGGGTGTTCGTGTATACCCTATCTGCTACTTCCTCAACGCTAACAAACATCCTCCCTGAGGCAACTAGATCCTCGTATAGCTTCCTAACATTGATTTTAACTCTAACAGTGTAGTCAGCCATAGCAAGCCCCTTCAACTCGCTCTCTTGAAACCAAGCCGCCGCGGCGAAAGTAACAGTTTTAGCGGGTGTTTATATATAAAACCCGTTGAGACATAATAGATAAGTACTGAGCCGGGGTAGCTCAGCTCGGTAGAGCGCCGGGCTGTTAACCTTCACGAGAAGCCTGGTGGAAACCCGGTGGTCCGGGGTTCGAGTCCCCGCCCCGGCGCTCCCCTGTTTTAACGTGTAAACCACACACCTGAGATAGGTGTGTGGAGAGCGATGAAGACTTTTTCTACGGTCCTAAAAAGTCCTCTGGTTTAGGAGGCTCTGGTTTCAAACCTTTTCTCTCCCTGATCTTGGAGATCAAGTCGGCTAGAATGCTGTCTGGTACGGGCGCCCACCTACTAAACTCCTGGCCCCATATCGCTTTGCCGGCTGTAGCACTTCTCAACTCCTCGGCTATGGTAAACGACTCTGAGACAGGTATCTCGGCTATAATCCTCGATAAGTTGCCTAGTTGCTGAACCTCTATGAGCTTACCCCTCTTCTTTGTTATAATAGTCGATATATTGCCTATGAACTCCATCGGTGTTCTTATATCTAGTTTCAAGATGGGTTCTAGAAGAGTCGGCCTGGAGGTCAGCAT
>WYEE01000014.1 GCA_009904025.1 Thermogladius sp.
AGCTCTCTTAGAATAGGCCTGTAGAAGTTGCTACACCCCCTAGCGACCTCGACGTAATACCTGTAGACTCCAACAGGCTTGTACACAAGGCTTACCCTACTCCAATGCTTGAACCTCGTGATCTCCTGGACTGAAGCGTGTAGATGCGGGGAAGTGAGAAAGGGGTCCCCGCTACTAGACTTGTAGGCTAGTGCGGGTACTTTACCCGTCTTCAACCCTTCCAAACCCTCTCGATCCAACACGTCGAGGAGGCCTGGTAGCACGGGCTCTGCCTCGCCTACCACGACCAGGTCTACGCCCTTGCTACCACTCAGAAGCTGCCTCCACGAGAAGCCTATAGGCCCGCCTGCCACAACTACGATATCTCTAGCCCTATTTTTCAGAAGCCTAGACAAGTTGACTACAGCACCCATGTCAGTCGTCATAGCGCTGATGAAAACCGCGTCTACAACGCTTGCATCGAGGCCCCCGCCAACAGCCTCCTCGTAAGTGAGCAAGCCCGCTCGGTGGCCTAGAGTCTCAGCTATACCCGCCACTACGCGCGGCCCCGCCCCCACGACGTCGAAAGTCGAGTACCTGACCCCTCTACCCCTAGCCAGGGCGTCTACAACAGCGATCCTCATAGGACCACTACGTGTTCTTTAAATACCCTTTGGCATGTAAAGCTAATAGGGGTAAATAATGTCGGTAGAGCCCTCTATAGCCGAGATGAACAGCATAGACTACCTGACAGCTTTAACGAGGGATGTAGAGGATGCTGTGGCAGTCCTGGAGGAGGCTATCAGCGCCTACGCTAGCGGGAGCAATGTGGCTAGAGTCTACCCAAAGCTAAGGGAGTTGAAGAACAAGGCTGAGGAGGGTAAAGTAATGATAATGGAGTACATTATGAGGGTGGGGGAGGCATTCACGAACGCTAGATCCTACATCGCGGTGGTGCAGGCGCTTGATAGAATAGCCCAGTTGTCGGATGGAGCCGGGTACAGGCTGTTGTTGCTCGAGGAGAGCAATATAAGGCTTGACAAGAAGATCGTCGACAGCATAGTGGAGTTGTTGAAGACGGCTAGGAGACAGCTTGCGTTGATAAGAGACTCGCTTGAGAAACTCAGGTTGAACCCTAGGAAGAGCATCAGCGACTCCAACGAGGTGAGCAAATTGGAGGCCTACGCCGACGAGCTATACAGGAATACCGCTTTCAACTTGTATACAATCCATGGCGGCAACATTGTGGCTTTAATGGTCGGTAAAGAGATAGTCGACTTCATAGAGGATATATGCGACTCCGCTAAAATGATCGGTGAGGAGATACGGTTCATAGCACTGTTGAAAACAGCTTCGACATGAAGAAATGCATTTCGCTCCTCCTCCACAACCGTGTGATAGTGCCAGACCCCATCTGCGCCTCGGAGATATATTGGACCTCATTCTACGGGTCTCTCCTAGGCGTTGAGAAGCCTAGGAGTAAGAGCGAGAGAGCACCCTTAGAGCTATCCCTGATAGAAGCATTATACTTGCTTGAGAAGAAGCTCCTAAACGTCTACGTGCAGGGAGGGGATGGTTTAACCCGTTTAACCCCAGAGCAGTTGTACTCGATAGGGTTGGAGAGGGTGAACAGGTTTAGGGAGCTCTACGCTGTCTACAAGGATTTGAGGGAGAGGGGGTTTGTGGTTAGGAGGGGGTTGAAGTTCGGCTGCGACTACCTTGTCTACAGGCATGGGCCTGGAATAGACCACGCACCATACGGCGTCCAGGTATACAGTGAGGACGAGTCGACGGACCCGATTGAGATCGTCAGGATGGGCAGGCTCCTCCACTCTGTCAGGAAGAAGCTCATAATAGCGGTTGTGGACTCTGAGTCGAGGATAAACTATTTGCTCTTCGGCTGGTGGAAACCTTAATAATATGGTTGAGCATTCTCCATAATAAGGTGCATGGTTTGCCCCGCTGTCTAGAGGTGCTTTTTATTGACGTGGAGGAGGAGCGGTGGGGAGAGGGGGTTCCAGCCTAGGCATCAAGGAGAGAGATTGACACCTATGCCAATAGACGACAAGTGCAATCCTCTATGCCCCTTATTCAAGTGTGCTAGAAACGCGTTGTTCGTGACGACGAAGTCCTACCGTGGGAGGACGTTTAAAGTTGCGATGTGCAGGTTGACGGGGGGCGAGTGTATTGGAGGCGAGTGCCAGTACGCTTCATGCAGGATAAACTCCCTCCTACCAAACGGCAAGTGTGCTAAAGCGTTGGAGAAGAAGGTTAAACCGCTCTCAGATGAAGAGCTGTTCAGGGAGATACAGGCTATCGAGGACGTGGACAATAAGAGGTTAAGGTGACCAGGAGGCTTCCCCCCACTTAGGGTAGAGGGAGTGCTCTACCCCCAGGGCGTCGAATACTTTGCCCACGATGAATAAGACGAGGTCTTCAACGCTCTTAGGCTTGATGTAGAAAGCTGGCATAGCCGGCAGGACTACCGCCCCTGCTTCAGAGAGCAAGTATAGGTTGCGTAAGTCTATAGTTGATAGAGGCGTCTCCCTGGGTACTACGACAAGCTTGTTCCCGAGCCTCAGCACGCCTGCTGCTACGCGTGTGAGGAGGTTGTCTTGAACACCCTGCGCTATCCTCGCAATAGTGCTCATGGAGGCTGGGGCTATAACCATGTCAGTTGAAACAAGGTTACTGCTACTGGCTAGAGGCGAGGATAAATCGTTGCTGTGGTAGATGCCGTCAACCCCCTCGAGCCCCCTAAGGTGGCTTACCAGGTCAACCCCCTCCTCCAGTCTCGCTATCTTGGCAGCATTGTCAGTGTAAACCACGAACACCCTCCCGTAGAGCACCCTAGCAAATCTGATGTTATCGAGGAGTCTGAGCCCGTACACTAAGCCGCTGGCACCGCTCAACCCTACGACAAGCTTCCTTCCATCAGACCTGCGCGGGGTCATCACTCTTCAGGCCTTTCGAGCTACATCACGCAAATAAACCTATGTGGCAGGTGAGTAATATACTTGGTTAGAGGTGTATGAATGAGCTACATGCCCCGGGGCATTCACCCCAGAGTCTTCAATAATATGATTAGGGATCTACGTGGGAGAGGTTTGTGGGCTGAAAGACACTCCTACAGCATGAGGGTTATGTACGAGGGGAGGTTTGTTGCAAGCCTCCACTTCTACCCGGGTTACAATATCGTTGAGGCGAGACTTTACGCTGAGTCACCGCAATTGAACGAGATGCTCAGGGGCTTGATAAACGGCGTCATAGCCCAGTATCTGCCGGAGTATAGGGTTGATGTGAAGGTTATTAGATGAAGATCTTCCTCGAGGAGGCCTTCCTCAACCTGTTCATAATCGTCAACCCGAGCCCTTTCTCAGGGTACCCCTCTGCGATAGCCACCTCGCACCCAGAGTCGTCAACCCACCTCAAGGCGTTGAACAGGTTGCGGGCAACCTCAAACAAGTTCCCCCTGCTACCGAGAACGAATACCTCGACCCCAGAACCAAGGTATGCACTCGAGGTCTCGCTTGAGGACAACACGCAGACCCTCCTCCCCTTAAACTCCCCGATGAGCCTGACTACTTCCAGGCTAAGCCTCTTAAGCGCCTCACCCTCGTATGAGCCAGCCTCGACGAGTATGAGTGGGGTTTCAGGGGCGTAATGCCTGTACCTCATCCCCGGGGCCATCGCTCTCTCCGCCTCGGATAAGCCGCGCGCGAACTCCGGCACCTGTATTCTAACCCCTAGAACCCTCTCAACCTCCTCCACAGGGTAGGCGCCAGGCCTCAATAGCACGGGGGGCTTAACCAGGATGTTGACTATAGTCGATTCCACGCCGTAGAGGGTTTCACCCGCGTCTATAATCACGTCGACCCTCGAGTACAAGTCCCTTACAACATGCTCCCCCCTGGTGGGGCTCGGCCTACCAGACAAGTTAGCGCTCGGAGCGGCTATGGGCACGCCCGCCCTAGATATAAGCTTCAGCGCGACGGGGTGCGCGGGCATTCTAACCGCGACAGTCTCTAAACCGCCTGTAGCCTCGTAGGGGACTCTCTCGGATTTAGGTAGTATGAGGGTGAGGGGTCCAGGCCAGAACCTCGAGGCAAGCTTGAAAGCCTCCTCGGGTATCTCCCTCGCAACCTCCCCCAGCATCTCTAGACTGTCCACGTGTATTATAAGAGGGTTGTCCACAGGCCTCTGCTTCACCTCGTATATCCTCATTAGAGCCTTCCTATCGAACACGTTTGCGCCCAGGCCGTAGACGGTCTCGGTCGGGAACGCCACTAGCCCCCCTCCTCTAATAACCTCCGCTGCCTTACTCAAAGCCCCCTCATCAGGGTTGATTGGGTCTACCCTGAGGATTATAGTCATCTCAACACCGCTGGAGCGTTAAAGGTAATTACTCCTCTAGTCAAGGATCAGAATAGGGGAGTTTAAAGTAATGTCTGTTGAGAGGCTTTCAACCGGTGTAAGCGGGATAGACAACATACTCAGAGGGGGGATACCCAAGGGCTTCACAATAGCTGTCGTAGGCGAGCCCGGGACGGGTAAAACGGTTTTCTCACTCCACTTCATGAACGCCGGCTTAGTGAACGGGGAGAAGGGTATATACGTTACGACAGAGGAGAGCAGGGCTAGTATCATAAGGCAGGCTTCAACCCTGGGCATGGACTTCCTCCAAGCAGTCAACAGGGGGGATCTCGTGATAATAGACGCTTTGATGGGGGAGAAAGGGGATGCGTGGAGTTTGAGAGAGCTTGATGTAGACGAGCTTGTCAACACGGTGATAGAGGCTAAGAAGTACCTGGGGCACGGGCACACGAGGCTGGTCATAGACTCCATGAGCGCTTTCTGGCTGGACAAGCCTGCTATGGCTAGGAAATACAGCTACCAGGTTAAGAGGGTTTTAAGCAAGTGGGATTTCACGACAGTGCTCACAAGCCAATACGCTGTCACAACGAGCCTAGGCTTCGGCTTCGGCGTTGAACACGTCGCAGACGGGATCCTCAGGTTCAGGAAGCGGATTGTAGGAGGCTACTTGAAGAGGTTTATTGTAGTTGAGAAGATGAGGCAGACAGACCACGATAAGAGGGTGTTCGAGATCGATATAGTGGATGGGAAGGGGATGGTCGTCGTCGGCCCCTACGCGCTGGCAAGGGAGGACTTCGCCCTCCCATTATCGGTTCTCAGAAAGATGGTTGAGGCAGAGGTTAGGAAGAACCTCGAGTTATACGGTGGGGAGCTAGAGGAAGAGTAGTCTACTACCAGTGTAGTCTCCCAATTTGACCCCAGGCTTATAATTCTCCGGCTTGACCCCGGTGATGTACTCGAACATCTTGCATGCAACGTCGTGAGCGGCCTTATGGAGCTCTTTAGCGGGCTTCTTAAGCAACCCCTCCAGCTCCTCCCAGCTCCTCCCCTGAAGGGTCTTAGCTAGCAGGACAAGCTCCTCCAGCCTATTCAACTTCGGCCTAGACTCCGATGGCAGCGAGAAGTATACGCCTGCTAGCTTGAACATCAGGTCAGCCGCAGCCTCGAAGGTCATGGGGCCGAGGCAATACACCCACAGCCTGTCGAGCTGGATCGGCGTGAGTATGTTTCTATCAAACTCGCTGAGTATAGGGGGTGTCGAGTCTATGAGTAGTTTAGCTACCTCAAGCTCCATATCTCTATAGTTGACCGGCAGGCTTAGGAGGAGCTTGGCTTTAAACTCCCTCTCGGAGATGCTTACAAATCTCTGGGTTCTCTCGTTCAACGGGTGGACGACTAGGACGGTGTACTCGCCGCTGACAGGGTTTCTGTCGGGGCTTATATGGACTACTTTGAAATCGTTTTTAACCCAGAACCTGAGCAGCTCCTCGTTAACCCCGAAACCCGAGGCAACCCAATCCAACCCTCTTAGAGAGGCTTCTTCAATTAATTTCCTCAACCCCCAGCTACCTATACCCCTACCCTGCACGCTGGGGTGTGTAGCTATCCTAACAATCCTCCACCCCTTCAACTCCCCGAACTCCCGTAGCCTAGTGTGCTTCAGGAACCTGTCCGGTATAATATTGCCTGGAATCCTGCCCCCCTTCAGCAACTCATCCACCATCTCCCCCTGTATAGGACCCTCCTCCGCTATCTGGATAGCGGAGACGATTTTCCCAGACCCCGTCTTAACGGCTCTTATCAAGTGGTGTGGGGCGTCGGCCAGCATCCCGAGGTCGTCCGGCTCATTCCTGTAGTGTGCTAGCACGTATATTCCAAACAGCTGTCTGAGCTCGCTCTCGCCTTCCCTGCTGAAGAGGTATGAGGGGTCGTACGAGACGTACACTAGGTTTTTCTCCTCGATATCCCTTACATCCTTTTCATCAAGCTCAGCGGGCTCAGCGTCTAGGAGCAGTGTTTTGAAAGACCACTCCTCGACAGGGTCGTTTCTACCATACCTGATAGGCTCTGTCATCTCGTACTCTAAAACCTCGGTTGACTCATCGCTTTTAACCCTCCTCAAGAATCTAACCGAGAAACCTCTACCAGCACCCTCATACCCGTGTATCGTCGTCGCGTATACAGTCCTCTTATGGGCCTCCCATATCTTGTAGAGCATTGGGACGTGTATTCCGGAGGCTTCGTCGACTACAACGAGGTCCCCTTTGATATTTGGTATCGACAAGGGCTCCCAGTATTCAATGCTGAACCTCCCACCCCTAAGCTCTATGATGTCGCCGCCTTTCTTCACAACCTCATACTTGTAGCCCAGGGTGTCGAGGGCTGTGGACGCCATTGTGAAAAACGATTGGACGCTACCCGGCGATGGGGCTGTCACCAGGACCCTCGGCTTAGGCTTAACCTTCGAGAGCAGGTGTATGAGGCCTACGGAGCCTATCGCCACGGCACAGCTTTTCCCCCTCCCCCTGTCTGCTGTGACCACGAGAACCTTCCTCCCCTTAGGCTTCTCGTAGAACCACTCCATTAGATTGACGACTCTAACCTGGTCGCCGGTTAAGGCGAGGCGGTAGAGTTCTTCCGGGAAAAGCGTTTTCTTCGGTGGAGAGACCTCTCTACTCTCCACGTTAGTATATTTCTCTTTTTCAAGAGAGAACTTTTTGATAACAAGGTTGTTGTCCGCATCGTATACGGCTACGCCGTCGTGTTCTAGAAGCTTGTTTTTAAACCATGTTATGAATACGTGTCTTGGCTCAGGGTATTGTGGTACAGTGAGGTTCTGCTTGAAGATCGTTAAATAGTGGTCCCAGCTCCCCCAGTTTGGGGCCAGGAATATTATTAAACCCCCGCCCTCGACGATCCCGGTCAGCTTCCCTACATCATTCGGCTTCAGATCCCTGGTTAAATCCAGCACGAGGTAAGAGTATGTTTTACCCAAGTATTTCTCGGACTTCTCGTAGACGTCGAACTCGAACTCCGTGTATCTCGCTTCCTCGATGACGTCTTTGAAAACAGTCTTCATAGACTCCGCTTCCTGGAACTCGTCGTGGTAGACGTAGAGGCCGGCATACTTCTTTTTCTTATCATACCTGTGCCTGATCCTCTCATGGTATAGAATAGACCTTCCAGCCAATAAGCCAAGTCTCTGGCTTGTGGAGCCGGCGATTACGAGTAGACCTCTCAATCTCCTCTTTGCGAGGAATTCTTCGAGTTTACCTATCGTGGATAAGAGCTTGTTGAACGATGACGGTATCTCGCTCTTCAAATAGAAAAATCCCCTTCTCTACATGTAGTGTGTCGGCGTAGCACCCCTCCTAACACTGCTCATCTTCTTGAGCTCAGAAGCCATTCTCTCGTACTCCTCTATCTGCTCTTTAGTTAAGCTGGGTTTAACAGCCTCCAGTGCCTTTAGGAAGTACTTCATCTCCACAGGCCTTGCCTCAAGTCTATCTCTCAGAGCAAGCATGACCGCTTCTCTGACGACAGCGGCTATATCAGCCCCGGTGTATCCTTCCGTCAGCCTCGCCAACTCCGATAAGTCGACGTCCCCAGCCAACGGGACTCTCCTTGTGTGGACCTTAAATATCTCGAGCCTGGCCTTGAAGTCGGGTGGCGGGACGTATACTTGTCTATCGAATCTGCCCGGCCTCAGCAGGGCTGGATCAAGTATATCCGGCCTGTTCGTGGCTGCTATTACAACAACCTTCCTCAACGGCTGTATACCATCCATCTCCGTGAGGAGCTGGTTTACAATCCTATCTGTTACACCGCTGTCGAAACGTGCTCCACGGGCAGGCGCTATCGAGTCTATCTCGTCGAAGAATACGACACACGGGGCTACTTGCCTAGCCCTCCTGAATACTTCTCTGATGGCTTTCTCCGACTCCCCAACCCACTTGCTGAGTACCTCGGGGCCTCTTATAGCTATGAAGTTCGCCCCGCTCTCAGTCGCAACAGCCTTAGCCAGCAGGGTCTTACCAGTACCGGGAGGACCGTAGAGCAGGATACCCTTAGGCGGCTCAATACCCATCTTGCTGATTATCTCAGGGTATTTCAGAGGCCATTCAACAGCCTCCCGCAACTGTTGTTTAACATCTTCTAGCCCGCCGATGTCATCCCATCTAACCTCGGGTACTTCAACGAATACCTCCCTAATCAGAGTTGGCTGTATAACCTTGAGAGCGCTCAGGAAGTCGCTCATCGTCACCTTAAGCTTCTCAAGCTTGCTTGCGGGGATAGGCTGGTTTAAGTCGATGTCCTCCTCTTTAATAAACCTTCTCAAAGCAGCTAAAGCCGCCTCCTTGACTAAGGCGGCTAGGTCAGCACCAGTGTACCCATGCGTTATCTCAGCAATGTTATCCAGGTTGACGTCCTCAGCTAAAGGTACGTTCCTCGTGTGCACGGCCAATATCTCTCTCCTAGCCCTCTTGTCGGGTGGGGGTATCTCGATCTCCCTGTCGAACCTTCCAGGCCTCCTCAGGGCGGGGTCGAGTGCATCAGGCCTGTTTGTTGCGCCTATGACTATGACCCTACCCCTCTCCTTCAAACCGTCCATCAGGGCTAGGAGTTGAGCTACAACCCTCTTCTCCACCTCACCTGTAACCTCCTCTCTCTTGGGCGCGATGCTGTCTATCTCATCGATGAATATTATGGCCGGGGCCTTCTGCTCGGCCTCTCTGAAAACCTCTCTAAGCCTCTCCTCGGACTCGCCGTAGAATTTACTCATAATCTCAGGCCCGTTGATTGCTGTAAAATACGCGCCTATCTCGTTGGCTAGAGCCTTGGCGAGGAGGGTTTTACCGGTTCCAGGTGGACCATATAGTAAGATCCCTTTAGGAGGCTCTATACCCAGCCTGTTGAACAGCTCGGGGTGTCTCAGCGGTAGCTCAACTATCTCCCTTATCCTCTCCTTAACCTCCTCTAAATCGCCGATATCCTCCCAGGTGACCCTTGGAACCCCCCTCGCAATAGCCTCCTCTTTCACAGGCTCTTCTTCAATCACGATCTCCGTCCCATCGGTTATGTAAACGTTTGGCGTGGGTTGCGTGTTGACAACCACCATCTTTAGCTCTGAGCCTGGGATGGGTATGGCTATGATGTCCCCCCTGCTAACCGGGGTGTAGGGCGGTAGCTGTCGTTTCACATAGTAGGGGTCTATTATCAGCCCGAAGGAGGCGTATATATCCGTGGCAAGCGGGGCTAGGACCACTCTTGTCGCAGGCTCTATTCTAGCGAGTCTAATCCTAACATACTCGTTTATGCCGACCCCTATTTTACTCCTAATATAGCTATCGAGCCTAATCACCTCTTTACCGGCGTCCTCCGGTCTCCCAGGTAGCACCCTCACTATAGCTGAGCCTTTGGGGCCTATGACCTCGATATAGTCGCCCGCCTCTATTCCAATACTCCTCATAACCTTCTCGTCGATACGCGCTATCTTCCTCCCTATATCCGGAGCCCTTGCTTCAAGGACTCTCAGCTTCGCTTCACTGGGTTTACTCAACCCGGGCCACCACTCTAGCTGGAGTTTATGTATTCAATCAAGAACCATTAAATATTTCGATAGAAAAACACCATGTAACTGTTTATTAGGTAAAGATGACAAATAATGAATATTCCATAGTGGGGGGTGGCGTAGTATGGTTGAAAGAGTTAAAACAGGCATACCGGGTTTCGACGAGATATTGAACGGCGGTGTACCCAAGAGGAACGTGGTCTTGCTGAGCGGTGGCCCTGGGACAGGCAAGTCTATAATGGCAAGCCAGTTCCTGTGGAACGGGCTCCAGATGGGTGAGCCGGGTATCTACGTTGCTCTCGAGGAGCACCCGGTCCAGGTGAGGATTAACATGAAGCAGTTCGGCTGGGATGTGAAACAGTACGAGCAGCAAGGGGTTTTCGCGGTTGTAGACGCTTTCACGGGCGGGATAGGCGAGGCGGCTAAAAGGGAGAAGTACGTTGTCAAAGACCCGACGGATGTAAACGAGTTGGTTGACGTCCTCAGAGCAGCTATCAAAGACGTCAACGCTGTGAGGGTTGCGATAGACAGTGTTTCAACACTATACTTGACCAAGCCCTCCGTGGCCAGGAGTGTGCTCCTGGCTTTGAAAAAAGTCCTCTCGGGCACGGGGACTACATCAATACTAGTCTCACAGGTGTCGGTGACCGAGAGGGGTTTCGGGGGGCCTGGTGTGGAGCACGCGGCCGATGGTATTGTCAGGCTTGACCTAGATGAGGTGGAGGGTGAGCTCGTGCGGAGTATCATAGTGTGGAAGATGAGGGGGACTAGCCACAGCCTCAAGAGGCACCCCTTCGATATAACCGACAAGGGGATCGTAATATATCCGGACAAGGTTGTTAAGGCGCGTGGAGTAATCGCGTGAAAAATTGTTTTCTCGTCCAGAGAAAATTATATAAGTAGTTCCACAACGGTTGTTATCACATGGATAGAGAATGGCTGGTTTCATGGAGTTTGTTTTGAGGAAGCTTGATGAGCCCCTAGCCGTTTACAGGCACGCATGCCCTAATTGCGGTGGGGCGGTAGACGACCTCCGCTTATTCTACAGGGCTCCATGCGAGACTTGTCTCCGGGAAGAAGAATTCCGATCGTTGAAGGCGAGGATTGATGAGAGAGGCATCGATGAACTGGATGATCTAGAACTCTTTGAAATGTACTATGAGAGGCTGGCCAACAGGGATGGGGGTATAAAGAGGATCCTCGAAGAGGAGATTCTGGTAAGGGAATT
>WYEE01000106.1 GCA_009904025.1 Thermogladius sp.
TAGGCTGTAGTTTGTCGAAGCTTTCAAGCCGCTTGGCGGCTTCAGTCTCAGCCAAACGCCTGAAACCTGGTATGGTAGCGTGTTTGCTAAAGTAATTGTGTACACGGCTCTGCTGGAATTCGGGTAAGCAGGGTAGTTGTTCTGCCACCCAGCGGATACAAGCTCCAGGCCGCTGCCGGCACCCCACTCGTTTAAGTATAGCCGTATCGTCCTTGTAACGTTGAACAAGACGTGAGTGGAACCCCCTGAAATTCCGTAGAGTATTGTCACGTTGAATATCTTGAGACCTGGCGAAGCGTTCTCGAGGTTCAAGTAGAATACTGCGGTCGCTGAGCTCCCCGGCTGAAGGACGGCGTCTAGTGTTAGGTTGTCGTTTAAAACCAGGATGCCACGGTCTCCGGGTGTTAAAGATATTACTATAGGTGAGAGCGGCAATGGGCCGGGATTATATATTGTGATCGATAGTGGGGCCATCCCATTGCCGGGGTAGACGTACTGGGGTGTACCCGAACCCCAGTAGTAGCTGGAGATCTCGGGTGGTGTGGTTGCGGAAGCTATGAGCGCGGGGTTGCTTACCTCGATATCACCGGTTAAGATCATGCTCGCTAGCTTCGATGAACCGTCGTTGTTGTATAAGAGCCCTCTCACAAAAACTTGAACAGTGTAGCATCCGCTTTCAACACCAGGCTTCACGTATATACCATTGAACTCCACCCTGGTTATCGAGAAGTGTGGGATATTCACGCCTTGAACCACGATTCTATTCGGGTAGAAAGCATCGGGTAGATTTAACTCAACGCTGGCGTCCCTTAAATCCGCGCTCATGCTATTGTACACTTCAACTACAAGAGTGTTACTACCGCTATTGGGGTAAGCTACCCCGTCAAACCAGTAGGTTTTCAGGATGGTGATATTGAGCGGGGGCGTGTTCAGTGGTATAAATATATTTATGACTGTGGAAGTGGGGAAGGATGTCCCCTGTTGATTCTGGAAGGCCTGAATGTAGAGATGGACTCGTATAAACGTAGCGTTCTCGAATATGGACACCCCGTTGAAGCTTAGAGTGAGGACGTCGCCGTAGTTTAGAACAGTGTTCGAAACCATTGTTTTAACCGAGGAGTAGTTTTCGAATAACGCGTTTTCCACGTGGGCTTCGATGTATATGTTGGATAGTGTGGATGTTGTTAGGCTACGTAGCGTCAGCCTGAAGCCTGTGTTGTTCAAGCCGGGTAAGACGACATCCCCTGTGAAGCCGTAGTCTAGTACCTGGAGTTGGAGGTTTGGCGGTTGGTCTACTGTGAAGTTAAACGATAGCTGGCTTGAATAACTGTAGGACACGCCGTCGCTTGTTTGAAGCGTGGCTTCAACATATAGTGAACCATTGTACACCCCTGGGCTCACGGCTGGGTCTATCCATATATTGTTATACGTTAATACACCTCTCTCCCCCTCTGCGAGTACCTGTAGAGTGGACTTATTGGAGGTTAAGTGGAATAAACCGGGGAGCCTCACCCATGCCTCGAGTTGCTGTATGGTAGTGCTACCATCGTTCTCCACTTCTATCGCGAGTGTAGTGGGGTAGGAGCCCGGGTAGCCTACAGGAGACCAGTATACGTCTGTTATTGTTATGTTCAGTGGAGGGTACTCGCTCACGTTTACAAACCCGTTGAGTATCGCAGTCTCAAGCGTTGTCTGTTGATAGTATGTTATGTTAAGGGTGAACCCGTATACACCGGGCTCCAGGTTTTTGCTCACGTCAACTATGTAACGGTATTCAAGGAGGTATCCGGCTGAAACCGGTTGGCCTAGTGTGTAGTTCACCGGCATAGAGCACTGGGGTGATCTCAGGGTGAAGCCTTGGGGTAGGGTTATGCACGCGGAGGGGTTGTACGCGTTCTGCGTCGAGTTGTATAAGACTCCTACCTCTAATACAGCCCCTGTACTACCCGGGTAGACGTCGCCCCCTGTTTTAGAAGTAAAAGACACGCTTTCAATAGACCATCCGCTATTCTCCGCTTTGGAGGCGGCTGGCACCATTAGTGAGACGGCGATGAAGAATACAGTTAATATGCTCGCCCACAGCTTCACTGCTTCATCCCCCCATAGTCTTCGTGATGCATCTTGACTTAACCGGCTCTTGAGATCCAATTATGACCCCGTCTCTTATAACGTATATTCTCTCGCTGCAGTTTGCTACCTCGGGGTCGTGTGTTACAAGCACTATTGACAAACCTCTGTTGTTAAGCGCCTGGAAGGTCTCCATGACCACTTTAGCTGAAGCTCTATCTAGATTGCCGGTGGGCTCGTCTGCGAGTAGGATCAAAGGGTTGCCGACGATAGCTCTCGCTATGGCAACCCTCTGCTGTTGCCCGCCGCTTAGTTGGGTCGGCTTCTTCTCAAGCCATGACTCGTCTCCCCCGGCCATTGAGAGGGCTTTAACCACCATCCTCAGCCTCTCGCTACGGGGTACACCCCTAGCTATGAGGGGGAGCTCGATGTTCTCCCTGACACTCAGCCTCCCCACGAGGTTGAACCTCTGGAACACGAAGCCCAGGTAGTAGTTCCTGTAGTACGCCATTTCCTTCCCTGAGAGCTTCGAGATATCTCGACCAGCAAGCCTTACCTCCCCCCTCGTGGGCTTGTCCAATAGGCCGATGATGTTGAGCAACGTGGATTTACCTGACCCGCTTGGCCCCATGATGCTGATGAAGTCGCCTTTCCCCACAACGAGGTTCACGCCTCTTAAAGCTGGCGTCTCAATGCTCCCCGTCTTGTAGATTTTCCACACGTTGTTCAGCTCTATTACAGGCTCCATTCAACCACCACAATACTTCTTAAAATCGCTGACCACGATATCCACGGGTGAGAATGCTCTCTCAAACACTTTTTCCGGCCCATCACTCCTTGCCTTCTCACTCATAACCTTGTATGGGTTGCACCCCTCTTTATCCAGTGCTCTAAGCTTCCCCAGGAGTGTCTGCTGGAGTACATCCCCCAGCCTGGCGTCAAGTGAGTCTGCTAAGTGCACTATAAGCCCCTCTATCGTCGTAAAAGGCTGGAGACCATGGACTTCAGCGACTACTCTAATCAGCTTCTCCGGCGCCCCTCTTCTAGCGAGCTCGCCTATAATTGAGTAGTCGTGGGATAAGTACCAGTCCTCTCTAGACTTATACCCTCCCTCGATTTCATCCGGCCTGTATTGGTAAAATTTGAATATGTCGTGTAGTAAAGCGGCTGCTACAACTAGATCCCTATCCGCCTTCAATCCATAGACCATCTCTACGTACTCTCTTATTCTCACAGATGCTTCCACAACACCTATTGTATGTAGTAGTAGACCTCCCGAGAAAGAATGGTGTTTCCTGGGTGCCGCTGGCGAGTCTAGGAAGCCTACTATAGGCTTGGCATCTAAGAAAGATAGGGTGGGTTGTGTTAAAATTCCCAGAGTCACCTTTCTAATGCTCTCATCGCTTATGCTCTCTGCGTAACCTATAAGCTTGTTCACAAGCTCTCCCATATGTATCACTTGATATATCAGCTGATATGATTACAAATGTTTAAAAGTTTAAAAATATGTTTGGATACGAATGTTTATAAACACGGCTATATCTATCGATATATCTGAAGGGAGATGTTGGAGATGGACAGGTGGTACTTCAAGGGGATGCTCAGGGTGATCGTGCTGAAGAGCCTTGCGGAGAAACCTCTCCACGGCTATGGTTTAATAGCGAGAATAGAGTCGGAGTACGGCTTCAAGCCTAGTCCAGGCGCTGTATACCCTCTATTAAGGAAGCTGATTGAGGAAGGCCTAGTCGCCGTTGAAGCCAAGCGTGAGGGGGATAAAGTGGTTAAAGTCTACAGTCTCACAGAGAAGGGTGCGGAGTATTTGAAGGGGTGTAGGCAGACGGAATTAATGCTGGAGGACTTGTCGAGAAAGATGAAGATAGCCCGTGAAACAGGATTGCTGACGCTTGCCAAGAACCTCTTATGGTTATTCAGGAACATTGAAAAGCTACCTCCGGAGAGAGTTGAGGAGTTCAAGAAGAAATTCATGGAGTTAAACGGGATGTTCTCAGAGGTGAGGGGTCTTCAGACATGGACGTAGTAGTTGTGGAAAACCTAGTTAAGAAGTACAAGGATGTCCTAGCGGTTAACGGCGTAAGCTTCACGGTGAAGAAAGGAGAGATCTTCGCCCTCCTAGGGCCCAACGGAGCTGGGAAAACAACTACAATCCACGTGATAGCCACATTGCTGAAGCCTACTTCAGGGAGAGTAATTGTTGAAGGATATGATGCGGTGAAAGAGCCGGGGAAGGTTAGGAGGCTTATAGGCATCGTGTTCCAGGAGCCTAGTCTGGACCAGCAGCTCACAGCATACGACAACATGTACATCCACGGCAGGCTCTACGGATACAACGGTGGTGAACTGCGCAAGAGGATACTCGAGCTACTCGAATTCGTTGACCTGAAAGAGTATGCTTTCAAACAAGTAAAGTACTTCAGTGGAGGAATGAAGAGGAGGCTTGAGATAGCTAGAGGGCTGTTGACAAACCCTGATATCCTCATACTCGACGAGCCGACGTTAGGGCTGGATCCCCAGTCTAGGGCGAGAGTCTGGGATTACGTGAGGAAGTTGAAAAATGATCTAGGTATGACGATACTCATGACAACCCACTACCTGGATGAAGCCGACGAACTTGCTGATAGGATTGCGATAATGGATCATGGGAGGATAATCGCGATGGGGACTAGCCTCGAGTTGAAGAACATGCTGGGAAGCGACGTCATCTACCTCAAGTTGTCGAAGCAAGCCCCGGAGGCTCTTTGCCGCGAGTTCAACGATGTGAAGGACTGCCGCCTCCTTGAGGACGGGATGGTTGAGCTTGTTGTGGATAACGCGAACAAAGTTCTACCGGAGGTTATGAAACTAGTCATGGAGAAAGGGTATGAGGTTCGGGAAGTCAGCTACCGCAAGCCTAGTTTAAACGAGGTCTTCCTACACCTAACTGGGAGAGAGCTGAGAGATAGCCTGGAGGCGCCCTCTCCCCCTAGAGGGAGGTGGCATCGATGAGAAGAGTAAACCTATCGCCGTTGATAGCCATGGTGTACAGGCAGGTTAAAAGGTGGTTCAGCGCTAGGTCGAGGCTTGTATCCACAGTGTTGAACCCGCTTGTATGGATAATATTCCTAGGCTTAGGCTGGGGCTCGGTCTTCTCGGCATCCGGGTTCGGAGGTGCTCTACCAGGAATACCCATGCCGCCGGGGTTCTCCATCTCAGATCTAATCCAGAAGTACTTCAACACGATATTCGGAGGTGTAGACTACCTGACTTTCATGGTTAGCGGTATGGCCTCTATGGCTGTTTTCATGGCGAGCTTCATAGGTGGGATAAGCGTTATATGGGACAAGCAGTTCGGCTACTTGAAGGAGACGCTTGTAGCGCCAGCATCTAGGAAGCTGGTGATAGCTGGGAGGATACTGGGCGACGCTATTGTGACGACTATTCAAGGCCTCATAATAATCCTCCTAGGCTTCATCATTGCGAGTGGATTGAGGATTGCAGGCGTGGGGATAGCTTTAATATACCTGTTCTTCCTCGCGATAACATTCTCCTCGCTGGGCGTTGTGATAGCACTTAAGCTATCCAGCGTGGAGGGATTCCAGATGATAGTGAACCTGCTGACAATGCCTTTGATGTTCATGAGCGGGGTATTCTACCCGTTTGCGACAATGCCATCTTGGATGCAGGTCATCGCGCTGTACAACCCCTTGAGCTACGCGGTACATGCAGTGAGGTACTGGCTGACAGGGGCCGATGTTGGGCTGTCCCCCATGACTCCTGTAAACGACCTCCTAGTCCTTATAGCGGGCGCGGCGATTCTACTATTAATGGCCGGGTTTGCTTTCGAAAAAACATCTATCGAGGAGTAAAGTGCTTCGGATACAGTACCCCAGCTAAGAGGAGTCCTTTAAACCTAGCTCCGTTGACATACAGGTTTTTGACCCCCCTCTCATTCAACCTTTTATCAAACTCCTCGGGATTGATGTCTGACGGGTTGTATACGTCTGAGGCTATTATGAAGTTAACGTTTACTGCGAAGCTCGGTATCCAAGTCCAGTACTCGCCGGTATATTTGAAAACTCTCCTCAAGTTATCTCTCACGAACAGATATTCCTCAGGGTAGAAGTAACTCGAGCCAGCCTGGGTGACTAGAACGCTGTCCTCTCTCATAATATTCTTCACTTTCCTATAGAACTCCACACTATACAACGGTCTCGCCGCGGGACCTGCATATGGGTCTGTTAAGTCGAGTATCACTATGTCGAAGCCTCTTTCACTAGTCTCTTCAACGTACTTCAACCCGTCCATTATCAAGACTTCTGCCCTTGGGTCGTTGAAGCTTCCTCTATGCATTACTTCAAGGTACTTCTTCGAGAACTCGACTACCTCTCTATCTATGTCCACCATTACAGCCTTCTTCACGGTGCTGTGTTTCAAAACCTCCCTCAATGTAGCGCCTTCCCCTCCCCCTATGATCAACACTTTCCCTGGGTTGGGGTGTATTGTCATAGCTGGGTGGACGAGCAACTCGTGGTATATGAATTCGTCCCCCTCGGTGCTCTGAATGAAGTTGTCTATTATAAGAGCCCTACCGAACCCCTCTAGCTCTACGAAGGCCACCTCCTGGTAAGGAGTCTTCTCGAAGGCGAACACCTTCTTTACCCTTAGCAGGTGTTTCGTGTACTTTCCAGCTGGTTCAACGAGGAATAATCCTTCAAACTCGTTCATTTCAACCCCTCTTCAACTTCTCGAACTCTTCCATGATCCTATCTCCGGTGCTAGTCCCTATTCTCGTGGCGCCAGCGTCTATCATTGCAAGGGCGTCTAATGCGTGTCTAATACCGCCTGATGCCTTGACCCCGATCCTCCCTCCCACCGTAGTGTATAGGAGCCTCACATCGTGGACTGTAGCACCCTCCCCTAGGAATCCCGTGCTTGTTTTAACGTAGTCCGCCCCCGAGGCTTCCACAAGCCTCGCCGCCTTAACCTTCTCATCGTCGCTTAGAAGCCCTGTCTCAATTATAACTTTGACAACTTCTATCCCCCTGTCCCTCGCCTCCTTGTTGATGGTCTTAAGCTCGTTTTCAACGTAGTTGAAGTCGCCCGATTTAAAGGCGTTTATATTCATAACAATGTCTAACTCCTTCACACCTAGCTCAGAGGCCTCTGCGACCTCACATAGCTTAACCCTAGTTGAAGTGTTGCCGAGAGGGAAGCCTACCACTGTAGCCACCCTGATGCCCCTACCACCTATCTCGAAGACCCTTGGTACTAGGCTGAGAGGCACAACGAGGGCTTTGAAGCCGTAAGCCTTGTAGTCTTGGACGTACTTCTCTAACTGCTTGTAGTCTGACTGTGGCTTCAGCAAGGTGTGGTCGATGTATGAGGCTAGCTTCTCCGCGTCTATCTCCTTCAGCAGGTGTAGCAACCTGCTCATACTTACACCCGGATATAATATTACCATCCCTGGGGAATATAATAGAGGGGGGTTGTGTTTGGAAATCTACGTTGGGACAAGCGGCTGGATGTACCTTTGGAACGAGGAGGGCACACTAGACTGGTATATTGAAGAGAGCGGTTTAAACACGGTTGAATTAAACGCCAGTTTCTACAGGTTCCCGTTTAGAAACCAAGTAGCTTCCTGGGCTAGGAAGGGGAAGAGTATTAGATGGTCTGTTAAAGTCCATAGGAGTATAACCCACACGCGTAGGCTAAGTGAGAGAGCGCTCGAAATATGGCTTAGATTCAGAGATTTATTCAAGCAAATGGATAACCTGGTTGAGTTCTACTTGTTTCAGCTACCACCGAATTTTACATGCAGTGATGAGAGCCTGGGAAAAGTGAGAGATTTTTACTCAAAGACAGGTCTCGGTAGCCGATTCGCAGTTGAGTTCAGGCATGAATCCTGCTTCAACGAGAGGGTGATTGAGTGGGCTAGAGAACTCGGGTTAACCCTTGTGTCTATAGACGCGCCTATAGGGAGGTGGATCGTATCATCAAACGACACTGTGTACCTGAGGCTACATGGTCATCTAGATTGGTATGGCTACGAATACTCTGAGAGCGAGCTACGGGAACTAGCGGAGAAAACTGTCTACCTTAAGCCCTCGAGGATCTTCGTGTACTTCAACAACGACCACTATATGCTTGAGAACGCTAGGTTGATGAAGAAGATACTAGAGGCGTTAAATCGGTGAGGGATCGGGGGTTAGAGGTCGCCGACATATACAGGGATATCTATATTGAGCCGGGTGAGAAGGCCCGGAAGCTTGCCTCGATATACGGATACCTGCCTTACATGGTTCAAAGATACATTTACATGCTGGGGTACGATGGGGCAACCAAACTGCTTGAAGCGTTCGAGAAACCTTTAAACCCGGTGGTAAGAGTTAACACGCTTCTAATAGACTCGGAGAAATTGAAGTTTAGGCTTGAGACCCTGGGTTTCAGCCTCGAGGAGATCCCATGGGCAAAGGATGCATTCAGAGTCGTCTCAAAGCCGGAATACCCTACTATAGGGTCAACCCACGAGTATTTGAAAGGCTACTACTACGTTCACAGGGACGCATCGGCTCTCGCACCAATATTACTCTTACTCCAAGACTACAAGGGGGATGTGCTTGACGCTTGCGCTGCGCCGGGTGGTAAAGCAACATTCGCCTCTCAGCTTGTCTTCCCCCAGGGTGTTGTCTACGCTAACGACATATCTCTCCCCAGGTTGAAATCTCTTATTGGCCACTACGCTAGGATGAAGCTTTCAAACAATGTTGTCACGTGGGCTGACGCTAGGATGTTGCCGAGAGAATGGAGTAGGAGATTCAGCAGGGTTATCCTGGATGTACCTTGTAGTTCAGAGGGGACTATTATGAACGATCCCTCTAGGAAAGCGAAGACGACGCTCAAAGACCTCTCGCTCTTGGTTAAAAGAGAGATTGAGCTCCTCAACGCTGGTTTGGAAATGTTGAATCCAGGCGGAATTCTAGCATACATAACCTGTAGTATAGCCCCGGAGGAAAACGAGTATGTTGTATCCAGAGTTCTTGAGTCGAGAGTTGACGCCGATGTCGTCGAACCCCCCTTCAAATTGTTCGATTGGTCTCATGGCTTCACAAGCTTTCACAGGCTTGTATTCGACGATAGGGTTAGAAACTGCGTTAGAATATGGCCTCACATACACGGGATGTTCGGCTTCACATTCTGCCTTCTCACAAAGACGAGGAGTTAGCGAGATGAGGGGTAGAAGGAGGATTAAATTCGCAAATAACCCTGCTCCCGCTGAGCATGTGGAGGCGTTGAAGGAATACATCCTTGGAGCTTTCAACGCTGAGTTAGACTTGCTTGTCGAGGTAGGCGAGTTGAAGGAGACGTGTTTCAATGATCTATGCCTAATTTACCAGGGGATAAATGAATTATCTAGAGCAGTATTCTCTGGCGGGCTTGTGGGTATAGTTAAAGAAGGGCATGTTATTCCGTCGCCTCAACTCTACACCAAGCTCTTCCAGCGATTTGGTTGGAGGTCCTGTGTTGTGGCCACCGATAAAGGTGTCAAGGCATTCCTCTACGGCAACGACCTCCTGCTTGAAAGTGTTGCTGAAATATACCCGCCTGTCGATAGTTACGTAGCCGTGTTGGACTACTATGATTACAATGTGATAGGTGTCGCCGTGTGGGATGAGCCGAGTAAGGTTTTCAAGAACGTGTTCGATCTTGGGGTTTATCTCAGAAAACTTGGTTGAGCGTCCAACCCAATATTTTTTAATGGTGTTCACAAATATAAAGAGAAAGAGTTGCTTTAGGTAGGAAGAAGAATACAGTGAGGTTGAATATGCCTAGGAAGATTAGAGTGAAGACGGTTTACGGGCAGACCTTCGAGCTTGTCATCGATAAGATGGATAAAGACAAGTTTAAGCTTACACTACCCGACGGCAGAGAGGTAGAGATGAAGATCATAAAACTCGGCTCTGATAGAGTGCTCATAGACTACGACGGTGTATCATACTCGATACTCTTCTCGGGCGACCAAGCTTTCCTAAACATGCAACCACTCCTCATAAGCAATATTGCGGAAATCTACGAGACGCAGGTCAAGAGGAGGGAGGAGGAGAAAAAGGTTGAGATCGCCGGCGGGAAGGTTGTCAAGGCCCCTATCTCGGGGAGGGTGGTAGAGGTGAAAGTTAAACCCGGGGACAGTGTTAAACAGGGGGACGTGGTGGTTGTCATGGAGTCTATGAAGATGATAATAGAGGTTAAATCACATCTCGAGGGAGAAGTGGCGGAGGTACACGTTAAGAAAGGTCAAAGCGTTGGAAAAGACTCCCCCTTGATATCGTTGAAATAAGTTATAAAGGTATATTCGAGTGCTTCTTAGGCACTATACCCACGTATTCCTCACGCTTCCTCTTAACAAACTCGAGGGCTGTGGCAATTTTAAGCCTTGTCTCAGCCGGATCTATCACGTCGTCGATGTAGCCTAGCTCGGCTGATAGGTAGGGGTTGGCGAACAACCTCCTGTACTCCACGGTTTTCTCCTCGTAGAATTTCGAGGGGTCAGTCTTGGACCCAGCCTCCTTCCTATATAGTATTCTAACAGCGCCCTCCGGCCCCATCACAGCTATCTCGGCTGTCGGCCAAGCGTAAGATATGTCCGCGCCCAGCGATTTGCTACCCATGGCTATATACGCTCCACCATACGCCTTCCTCATTATCACAGTTATCTTCGGCACTGTGGCGTCAGCGTAGGCGTGGAGTATTTTCGCCCCGTGTCTAATTATCCCGCCATGCTCCTGGTCTACGCCGGGCATGAAGCCTGGAGTGTCGACGAACGTTATGATTGGGAAGTTGAATGCGTCGCAGAACCTAACGAACCTCGCGATCTTGTCCGACGCATCGATATCTATCACCCCGCCTTTCTCAGCCGGCTGGTTAGCCACCATGCAAACACCATGACCTCCCACCCTGGCGAAGCCTACGACAGCCGACTTCGCGTACTCGGGTTGGATCTCTAGAAACTCACCGTTGTCTACTACGCTGACTATAACCTCCCTCACGTCAAA
>WYEE01000089.1 GCA_009904025.1 Thermogladius sp.
CTCGAGGTCGAGGACCTCTGGGTCAAGTACTTCACTCTCACAGGCGTAGTCAACGCTGTCTCAGGGGTCTCGTTCAAGCTGGGGAGGGGGGAGATGCTGGCGGTGGTCGGGGAGAGCGGTAGCGGTAAGTCGACCCTCGGCTACGCCCTCCTGAACATGGTGCCGAAGCCGGGGAGGGTTGTGAAGGGGAGGGTGTTGCTCGGCGACGTGGACGTCTTGAAGCTGAGCCCCGAGGAGCTCAGGCGGTTCAGGGGCTCGAGGATCTCCCTCATCTTCCAAGACCCGTTCACAACACTAGACCCCTTGAGGAAGATAAGGGACCAGTTCGTCGAGTTCCTCATGGAGCACGGGCTCGACGAGGCCTCAGCTTACAGGACTGCGGGGAAGTACATTGAGGCGGTCGGCCTCCCGGGCAGGGTCTTGGACTCATACCCCCACCAGCTGAGCGGGGGGCAGAAGCAGAGGGTCGCTATAGCCATGGCCATCAGCCTGAACCCCGAGGTCGTGGTGGCCGACGAGCCAACCACGGCGTTAGACGTGATCGTGCAGAGGCAGATAATGGATTTAATAGACGAGGTCAAGAGGAAGTACAAGTCGTCCTTCATACTCATAACCCACGACCTCTCCCTAGCACTCGAGAGAGCCGACACGGTGATGGTGATGTACGGCGGCTACGTAATGGAGATGGCCGGCAGGGATGAGTTAGCTGGGAGAATGCTACACCCCTACACGAGGGCCCTATTCGAATCACTGCCCCGCCTGGGGCAGAGGACGTTGCCCAAGTCTCTCCCAGGCAACCCGCCAGACCTGAGGAACCCGCCGCCCGGATGCGTCTTCCACCCGAGATGCCCTAGGGCCACCGAGGAGTGCAGGAGGGAGAGGCCAACGCTGGTGGAAGCCTCGAGAAACCACTTCGTCTCATGCCTCCACCCGGGGTGATGCCATGGCGGGTTTAGTCGAGTTGAGGAATGTTACAATGGACTTCGAGACAGGCTTCTTCGGGAGGAGGAAGAGGGTTAGGGCTGTAGACAACGTGACCCTCACCATCGGGAGGGGCGAGATATACGGGCTTGTAGGGGAGAGCGGGAGCGGCAAGTCAACTATAGGGAGGGTAACCCTCAGGATCTACAAGCCCACGAGGGGCAGGGTGTTCTTCGACGGGGTCGACATAACTGACATGAGGGAGAGGGAGCTGAGGAAGATGAGGAGGAGGATGCAGCTGATACCCCAAGACCCCTACAGCGCTATAAACCCGGCTCAAACCATCGGCGAGGCGATCGCGGAGCCCCTGGTAGTCCACGAGAAGATGAGCTGGAGGGAGGCCTTGGAGGCAGCGGCTAAAGCGCTCGAGGAGGTCGGCTTAACACCGGCGAGCGACTTCATCGGCAGGAGGCCCCGGGAGCTGAGCGGGGGGCAGTTGCAGAGGGCGGTGATAGCGAGGTCGATGATACTCAGGCCGGATTACGTTGTGGCCGACGAGCCTACCAGCAATCTAGACGCCTCTATAAGGGCTTCCATTGTAAAGCTCCTACTAGACTTCAAGGAGAGGTATGGGGCCTCAATGCTCTTCATAACACACGACATAGTCTTGATCAGCCTCATAGCCAACAGGATCGGCGTCCTCTACCTCGGGCAACTAGTGGAGGAGGGGCCGGCTGAGGAGGTCGTGGATAAGCCGCTGCACCCGTACACTAAAGCCCTCCTGACAGCGATACCCCTCGCGGGCGGGAGGCCGGATTTGGAGAAAGTCTACTTGAGGGGCGAGATAGGGGATCCCTCAAACCCCCCGAGCGGCTGCCGGCTACACCCGAGATGCCCCTTCGCGACGGAAAAGTGTAGTAGGGAGGAGCCCCCCTTGGTCGAGGTGGGTAAGGGGAGGTTTGTTAGATGCTGGCTGTACTCGAAGAGCTGACGGTACTAGGGGCATCCCTCATCTCATGTATTCCAAGCCAAAACCTATTCACAGAGTGGAGGTGAACAAGCAACCTTTACCCGAGCCTGGCTTCCATCCCCATACGTGCGGGGTTGAGTCAGGGTCGAAAAGGCTTCTACAATAGACTGGGCTGAGGGTGAAGTGCTACACGTCATTTGAAAGGTTGTTAGCCCTGTGAGGATAGGTATTCCTCGATGGCCCTGGCCAACTCGTCCATCCTCTTCACCCCCTCTATCTTCCTCGACCTTGCTACCCTCTTCTCGGAGTCAACGCTCATTATCAGAGTGGTGGGGGATGCGTGCACGTCGAATTTCTCGAAGGCCCTAGACGCGGCGTTGCTGTTACAGTCCCTGCTGAACCAGTTGCAGAGGGCGATCAGGTAGGTGCACGGGTATGTGTCGCCGATCAACTTCACGAAGGGGTACCAGTACATGTCGTAGACGCGGCAGGCCGGGCACTTCGCGTTGTCGAAGTAGACGACGTAGTTGCCTGGCTCAAGCCTCTGCGTGAAGTCTTCTTCGTCAACCCACTCCAGGACCCACCTACCCTTATCCCTCGAGTACTTGTAGATGCCGTGTGGCGAGTCAACGTCAACCTGCTCAACTTCCAGGCCGGGCTGGGCTTTACCCGGGCTCGCCTTCTCCTCGGCTTTAAGCAACCTCCTCAGAATACCGATAAACAGATCCCTATCCTCCAAGCCTGGTTCACCGGTGGCTGAAACATTAATATAACTAGCAGTGATTATAAATTGTAAGCAGGCGGCGATCCTTGGAAACCTTGAAAACATTCAGGGTCTACAACGGTGGGATTGAGCTCGTATTCGGCCCCAGCAGCCTGGCCGAGCTGAGGCGTGTACTAGCATCCATGAAGAGGCCTCTAATCGTCACTGGCAGCAGGTCTGCTAGGGAGAGCGGCGCGCTGGGGGAGGTGGCGAGGGTGCTGGATGAGAGCGGTGTAGGCTACGTGGTCTACGATAAGGCTAGGCCTAACCCGACTGTGGAGGAGGCCGAGGACCTGGCCAGGTTCTACGAGGCCGAGGGCTGCGGGGGCTTCATAGCGATAGGTGGTGGGAGCGTTATTGACCTGGCTAAATCGGCTAGAGCCCTTGTGGCGGGTGGGGGTGGGATACTGGACTACTTTTACGGGGTTAGGCAGCCGCCGAGGGTGAAGCCCACCCTGGTAGCAGTCAACCTGACCCACGGGACGGGGAGCGAGGCGGATAGGTTCGCTGTGCTGACCCACGAGGCCGAGGTGGAGAAGAGGGGTTTCCCAGCCGGCTACCCGGACTACAGCGTGGACGACCCTAGGTACACTCTAACCCTACCCTTAAACCAGTCGATATACACCAGCGTTGACGCGCTATCCCACGTGATCGAGGCGTCGACCTCCAGGCTCTCCAGCCCGTTCGTCGAGGCTATCGCCGTTGAGGCGGCTGAGAAGATATTCGCCAACCTACCGAGAGTCGTGGAGAACCCCCGGGACTTGGAGGCGAGGTACTGGCTACTCTACGCCTCCATGCTGGGCGGGGTAGCCATAGACCACGCCCTGACACACCTCGGCCACGGCCTCGAGCACCTGCTCAGCGCGTACAACCCCAGGCTACCCCACGGGGCTGGGCTTGCTATAATACACTCCAAGCTCATCGAGGAGATCTACAGGGCCAGGCCCCTGGAGGCGTGGAGGATCCTCTCAAACCTCGACCCCTCCCTGAGGCCCAGGCCCGAGGACGCTGGGAGGGCTGGGGAGGCGTTCAGGGGCTTCCTGGCTAGAGTAGGGTTCAAGGAGACCCTGGGCGACTACGGCTTCACACGAGGCGAGGTTGAGAGGTTGTTCAGGATGATACTCGTGAAGGAGGGTATGAGGAGGTACATTGACCTAGCCCCCTTCAAAGTCGGCGAGGAGCTCTTGAAGGAGATAGCTTCGAGCCTAGTTTAGTAAAGCTAACTTTATTAACTCCAATCCTAATCTAAAGGTTAGGAAAGTGAAATGGTGGATTAGATGAGCGAGCTTGGAGGCCTCATATACACGCCGCAGAGGGCTAGCGGCGAGGCTGTAAGCAAGGTTGAATCCCACACCCCCAGGATTCAGGCACCCGATAAAGTCGGTAAGAACACTGTGTTCAAGGTTAGAGTGGAGGTTGGCCCCCACCCGAACACTGTTGAGCACAGTATAAGGTGGGTTGAGCTCTACTTCAAGGAGGATGGCAGGGCATTCAACCCTGTTCTACTAGGCAGGTTTGTCTTCGAGCCAGTGTACTCCGAGCCGGCGGTCGAGGTCTCGCTGAAGCTTGGGAAGAGCGGTAAGTTGATCGCCTTAGCCTACTGCAACCTACACGGCTTGTGGGAGTCGTCGAAGGATATCAAGGTCGAGTAAAGGGTGCTCCAAATTGGCTTTAGACAAAAAGTATTTTTTCACACTTAAATCCATAGAGTATTACAACAGGTTCCGCTCCCCGGAGGCTGAGGCTAGGCTCCTCGAGTACAGGGGGGACGGGATCGTTGTAGTGGAGTTCAAGGGGTCATTCTGCCAGACCTGCGGTGTCAGAGACTGGGTTGAAGACCTGGCGTACGTGATGAAGAGCCTGGGCGGTGACGCTGTCCTCGAGGAGTACATTGAGCCGGAGGGCGGGGAGGATTATAAGAGGGTAGGCGTCTTCAAGGTAACGAGAACACCGGAGGGCGATCCCGGGGAATGGTAGACGAAATAGACTTGAAGATCATAGAGAGGCTCGCAGTGAACGCTAGGGCGACATACAGCGAGATAGCCTCGGAGGTAGGGTTAAGCGATGTCGCCGTGATGAAGAGGATTAGGAGGCTGGAGCAGGAGGGCGTTATAAGGAAGTACACTGTCATCGTAGACCCAGCTAAGCTCGGTTTCAGCAAAGTCAGCTTAACAGGCATCAACGTCGCGCCGGACAAGCTCTTCGACGTGGTAGAGGAGTTGAAGAAGAGGGATTACGTCAAGCAGCTCCTCGTGACTTCCGGAGACCACTCCCTCATAGCGCTGGTATTCGCCAGGTCGTCGGAGGAGATGATTAGGATACACGACGAGATATCGAGGATAGACGGGGTACTCAAAGTATACCCAGCCATAGTCAGCGACATAGTTAAAGACGAGGCGAGAATCTAGGCATTCCCTGAATCATTGTTCCCAGAAGCAATCCCGGCGTAGGTCACAGGTGCGGGTTATACTTCCTAGAGACGATTGTGATACCCTTTCTGGTTTTCACATCAAGTAATTCTTGAACAAATTTTCATACTCGCCATCACCCTTAATTAGGAGAAGGGGCGCTTTAATTCTCAGGTATACGAGTTGAGTCATCACTATTATAGAGAACCCTACTATCGTGAGTTATAAGAGCATTGCTTGCAGGGGCGCAAAATATATTGAAGCTAAAGCCACTGCCAGTATTCCAATTATTCCCGCGATCATAAGGGTTTTCCTAAGTTTGTTAAGCCTCAATAGTTTCTCTTTACTCCTATTAACGGATCGAACCATCTCGATGAACTATAATATCATGCTCTCTACAGGCGATACTAGAGTCAACCACGTTGCTGGTGATGGAGAGAAGGCCTTGTGTAGTCGAAGGATTGGAACTAGGTAAGAAGACTTGAAGGAAGGCATACCACCTTTCTCAAAAGATAGGTAAGGTTTACGAGTAGGGGATAGGTGCTTGGTGGATATAGGTTCTAGAACAGGAGGAGCACTGTTAAATAGCTTGAGTTGAAAAAACTAGAATGGGGTTAGAGTTGGATGTGTTGGAGAGAGCCTACTTGTTCTCCAAGCTTATGTGCAAGCTGTATGCTAAGACTAGGTTGGACACTGTAACCGACACGGCTAGGCTACTCGGGATATCTGTTCAGGAGTTGAGCAGGCTCATACACTTGAGGGAGCTACCGAGCGGTAGGAGGGTTAGAGAGTTATTGTCGGGATTGGAGGGCGTGGACTCGGATTCCGTACTCGTGGAGGCGATGCGTGAGGCCCCTCTACCATTCCCCCACTTGAACAACCTCACCTCCCGCTACCCCTTGAGCCTGTACTGCTTCCTGTACAAGGCGATCGATGCTCTGAGGGGTAGGGCATTCAGCCTGGTGCTGACGGTGGAGGGGTCGGGGCTCATCCTGGCTGCACTCATATCCCTAACAATGGGTAGGAGGCTCGTCTACGGTGTTAAAGGCGTGAAGATGGTGGGCGGGCAGGTTGTGTCAGCTGGATCCGGGCCAGCCTACTCGGTGAAGACCTCTAAGAGGATAATCTCCTTCCCATCCCGGGCGGATTTGAGGGGCGAGAGGGTCGTGATAGTTGACGGGGTTGTTTGGACTGGCTCCACGATATACTCGATGCTAAGGTACGTTGAGAGGAAGAGCGGTGTCGTTGACTCCGTGGTCGCCATGGCCGCGGCGAGGCGAGCCCTCTCCAGGCTTGAGAAACTGGTTGAAGCACCCGTCTACCCGCTCCTCCTCTTAGATTGATCAACCAGCCGTATTGAGAGCCGGCTTTAAACTAGGAGACAAGCACCTCCACGTCGACCTCGAAGACTTTACCGCCGCGGAGCACCTTGAGGGTCACATAGCCCTTGTCGATTGACTCCTCAACCACCTCCCTCAAATCGCTTGCCCTCGCTAAAGCCCTCCCGTTTGCCTCGAGCAGTATGTCGCCATCCCTCAACCCTCTACGTGAAGCCGGTGTGCCCGGTATCACCCTAGCCACTATAAGCCCCCTGGACACACCCAGCTTGTAGAAGCCTGCTATACTAGGGTTCAAGGGCGCCACGTAGACCCCGATCCATGCTTTAACAGGCTTACCATACCTCTCCACCATCAGTATAAACCTTTTCACAGTGTTGATGGGTATTGCGAAGCCGATGCCCTGCGCGTATGGGACTATGGCTGTGGTGACCCCGATCGCCTCCCCCCGCAGGTTTACGAGCGGGCCGCCGCTGTTACCCGGGTTTATGGCGGCATCCGTCTGTATCAGATCCTCGAGCATCAGCTCCTCCGTGTAAATGTTCCTCCCAGTCGCGCTCACCACGCCGAGGGTTACAGAGTGCTCGAACAAGCCTAGCGGCGAGCCGACCGCGAGGACTATCTCCCCTACTCTAAGCTGCCTGGAGTCCCCCAGCTCTATCGGGGGCTTGTACTCGGGTATGGCTAGGAGGGCGAGGTCTCTGCTAGCGTCCGCGACGATCACCTCTGCCTCAGAGGAGTAGCCGTCGCTGAAGGTAACCGTCACCTTCGAGGCCCCTCTCACAACATGGGCGTTTGTCACAGCGACGTTTCTACCTACTATGAAGCCCGACCCGAAGCCTTTGAGGGACTCGTACCCGAAGAATAAGAGTGGTACCCTGATCTCGGTCGCCACGGTTATCACGGAGTCCTTCACTTTGCCAACGATCCCCGCTATCTCATCGCTCAGCTCCTCGAGCTTCAAGCCAGGTCACCTACCCCTCCTCTCCCCCACTCCTATACAACAGGTGTTTGTCATATAAGTCTGTCGACAGGATGTCGAGTAGGGCTATCAACGCTAGCTCACTCTCGAAGCCCAGGCTCCCAGCCTTGATCAGCTCGACAGCCCGCTTGACAATCTTCTCGGCCAGCTCCCTGTTCTCCTCAGGCTTCCACAAGGCCTCCAGATACTTCGACTTCAACTCGTTGTACAAGGAGTCCAGCTCATCAGCTAGATCCACAGCCTCCTTCTCGCTGAGCTGGAAGTACCTCTCGAGGAGGCTGACTATACGCTCACTCACTCTCCCAGCCCCCTAGGCGCATATCTTTCACATCGCCAACCGGGCGGTTGAGTACAACCCTTTCCATCCCCATACTGCCGTCCTCCAACTCTAGACTACATCCAGCACAAGTGAGATAGAATGCTCTCCGACATATTAAATCAACATATCAGACACGTTGACTGAGAAGTAGGCAATACACTACATATCTCACAATAAATTTCATCAAGCCCTCGTTTCACCTAGGCCAAGACTACATCTTCCCTAGACTCCACAAGGTACACGCGGGAGATGTATGGGTCGGAATATAAAGGTGGCCATCAGCTCCAGCCTCCAGCCTCTTGAACACCCCGTGGCTGAGTGAGGCCTAGATGAAGCGGGAGCAAGGGGGATTAGTAGCGATCCTCAGCCCTGCTTCATCTCTGTGCCCCCCGGGCAACCTTCGTAGAACAACGGGTATAAGGTTAACCTAACGTCGCAAAATTCTTTTACTCCAACCCTAGTGAGGATTTCACGTGGGGTTACAAGCGATGCTTGATTTAACCCAGCTTTTATTCGCCGTGCTAGCCGCACCCTACATGGTTGCTGTAGCACTCTACGCTGTGAGGGCTGTTAAAGGCCCTACGATACCCGATATAGTGTTGGCGGTGGACTGCATCTCATACGACCTCGCTGTATTCCTAGCCTTGTACTCAGTCTACTACCAGTCACCTCTGATGATAGCCCCTGCGATACTCCTATCCCTATGGGCCTACCTCCTAGACGTTTTCGCATCCAAGTACCTTGTCTCCAGGGAGGTCGGCGCTTGATGAACCCGGTTTTATTCTGGGCTGGTGCCACGGTGGTTTTCGTTGGAGGAGTCTTCGACCTCATCGCGGGGTTAGGTATGGTCAGGTTCCCGAACTTCTACGTCAGGCTCCACGCTGCCACGATAGGCGCGATCTACGGTGCTGTACTACCCTTGATAGGCGTAGCACTAATGGCCTTTGGCTCAGATATCCAGGGCAACACGCTGGTGGGGGGAGGGTGCTTGGCGACAGCGCTGATACTATTCCTTGTAGCCCCTGTTGGAAGCCACCTACTAGCGTACGCGGCGCATAAGTCTAGGGCTGTGGAGTGGAGCCCTGTGGTGGACCAGCTGGGTGAGGAGGAGTGATCCTCGTCTACATGACCCTCCTAATAGCCGGGTTGCTCAGCACAGTCTTCACATACCTCGCGGTGACTGAGAGAGACCTCTTGAAGGCCGTAGCGTACTCGGCCGGCCAGAGCATCGCCTACAGTATTCTATTCCAGGTTTTCGCGGCGACAGACATCCTCCTAGCCTACATCGCTATCTCGGTAGGGGTATACTCAGCCCTGCTAATCTACATCGTGGGGAAGACCGAGAGGTTTGAGGGTTGAGCATGGAGGCTAGGTGGCTTGGGCTAATACTGGCCTCAACCCTAGGGGTGGCCCTAGGCCTGGGCCTATACGCGGCTGGGGCTGTGGGGGCCCCGGACACCATTAAGCCCCTGGGCCTCTTCTACATTGAGGAGACGTTCTTCGGGAACATGACGGCGATGAGCCCTGAGGCAGTCACAGCGATCGTTTGGGATTACAGGGGCTTGGACACAGTCTACGAGACATCCGTTTTCTTCCTGGCTGTGGTAGCCGGCCTAGCCGTCTTCAGGGTCTCGGGGACCCCCGCCCCTAGGCGAGGCCTTGGTTTAACGGAGATAGCCAGGACTTCAACCAAGATCATAGTGGTGTTGATAATTGTGGTATCAGCATCCATAGCCTTACACGGGCATCTAACACCCGGCGGTGGATTCCAGGGTGGTTCAACACTGGCTATAGCGCCTCTACTAGTGATACCCGTCTTCTCATACTGGGCCCTCATCTCCAGGGGACTCTCGCCGACTATACTAGTCGCCTTGAGGGGGATGGCTCTCACGGCTATCGGCCTCGTCGCGGTACTCCCCGTTGTGAGAGGGCTTGAAATAGTCTCCAACATAAGGTTCTACCCGGCATACATACTGGGCCAGCTCGTCAGCGGTAGCCTCTTCCTCTACAACTCGTTCGAGTACATCGCTGTCGCGACTGGTTTCACAGCGATCTTCCTCTATCTGTCCTTCGAGGAGGAATTCTACAGGGAGGAGGCCAGGGGTGAATCCTATGAGTGATGCAAGCCTTATCTGGAGCATCCTCACGGGCTTCCTCGCGGTGAACCTCATGGTGGCAGTCCACGGGATTATCTACGGTAGGAGCCTGACGAAGAAGCTGATCTCGCTGTCGATATTCTCCGACACAGTCTACATGTTCTTCATAATGATAGGCTACAGGTTCATATACCCCTCTGTCCCCCCAGTCTATGTTAACCTCACGACACGGGAGATGGAGTACCTCACCAGGCATGGCGTGGACCCCGTCCCGCAGGCACTCGTGTTGACGGGGATAGTTATAGGGATGGCCGTGAACGCCCTCATAGGCTTCGGCATCATACAAGCCTACAGGTTGAAGAAGAGTGTTAACGCGAGGGAGCTGGTTGGATACGAGGAGGGTGAGTGAATGGTTAGAGAGATGCTTGTCACGCTATGGCTCCTCATACTCTACATAGTCTACACCGGCAGCTACACCCCCTACGATGTTGCGACAGGCCTAATAGTCTCCGCGGCCGTGGGCATCCCGGCCTCGAGGATACTGGTCTCCGACGAGGGGAAGCTACTGGACGCGAGGAGGTACATCCACTTGTTCTACTACGCCTTGAAGTACATGACTATCATAGAGTTCAAAGCACACATGGATGTCGTGAAGAGGGTTTTCAACATGAGGATAAACCCTGGTATAGTTAAGATCCCCGTATACGCTAAATCAAGATACGGTAGGCTGCTGATAGCTGTATCGATAACAAACACGCCTGGCACGGTTGTCGTGGACGAGAGGGATGGCTGGTTCTACATCAACTGGATTGACGTGACATCGGTTAAACCAGAGGAGGCTAGGCAGGCTATAAGCGCTGAGTTCGAGGACTACGCCTTCAAGATCTTCGAGTAGGTGGGATCATGAACAACATCGCGGGCTTGACACCCCTAACCCCTATTATCGGGGGCTTCACGACACCCATAGTCTACTTGGTCTCCAAGTCTAGGAGAGCGGTCTTCGCCTACGCCCTATTCCTCGCACTCCTAACCATGGCTCTCAGCCTCCTCGTAGTCCTCGAGGTGTATGAGGGCGGGAGTCCAATAGTGTACAACGCCGGTGGATGGCCCGGGCCTGTGGGCATAGTCTACGTTGTAGACGAGGCGAACGCTCTACTAGGCTTGCTCACCTCAACCCTCATCCTGTTAGTCCTATTCTACAGCTACGAGTACATAACCGACGCCGGCTACCCGTGGTATTTGAT
>WYEE01000061.1 GCA_009904025.1 Thermogladius sp.
TTTTTGTCCTAATCTCCGTCCTCGCCATAAACTTCATAATCATTAACCTCGCCCCGGGTAATCCTGCCACTATAATGGGGGCGGAGACAGGCCTCATCAGCCAGGACTACATCCAGTACCTAACCCAGAAGTGGGGGCTTGACAAGCCCGTCTACGAGAGGCTGGCTGTATACCTGTGGAACGTCTTCCACGGGGATCTAGGCATCTCGTACAGGTATGCTGAGCCTGTATCCCAGCTCATATTTGAGAGAATCCCGCTGACACTAGCTATCACAGTTCCGAGCATAGTAATAGGCTTCCTCGTAGGCACCCTGCTAGCTACACTCGCATGCCGCAAGCCTGGTGGAGGGCTAGACGTGGGGTTGACTACGGTGGCCATGGGCTCCTACTCAGCCCCCATTTTCTGGGTCGCTATACTGTTGATCAACGCGTTCAGCGTCCGCCTCAAGCTCCTCCCGCCTACAGGGCTTGTGAGCCCGCAGCTCATCGGGTCGAACGGGTTCGACTACTACTTGGATATGGCTAAGCACGCTATCCTACCTATTGTAACGCTGACGCTCGGCACATTCCCCCCATACTACCGTTTAACCAAGAGCGTGATATTAGAGCAGTTGTCGGAGGACTACGTCGTTACGCTCAAAGCCATGGGTCTCCCTAGGTTCAGAGTGCTCTACAAGCATGTTCTGAGGAACGCACTGCTCCCAGGTATAACTCTCTTCGGAATACAAATGGGGTTCGCTTTCGCTGGTGCGGCTCTCGTGGAGAATGTTTTCGCGTGGCCGGGCATAGGCAGGTTGATGCTGGACGCGATCATGGCTAGAGACTACAACCTGTTGATGGGGATCTTCCTGTTTGTCACGCTTGCCGTAGTAGTGGCAAACATAGTGGTCGATTTAGTTTACGGCTACCTCGACCCCAGGATTAGGAGGGGGTGACCTCCTTGGGGTTTAGTAGGAGTTCTATAAGGGCCTTCGCCACGGGTGGGTTCACCGCTTTCTCTCGATCCCTTAACGGGTTCGTGGGCTTAGTGAGATTTATGGGGATGAGTGACTTGGCAGGGCTGACAGGGCTTGTAATAGTGATCGCAATGGGCCTAATTGCCGCTACCATAAGCCTTTGGCCCCTCCCAAACCCCAACTCCATGGACTACCCGATGAACCAGCCTCCAAGCCTCAACCACCTATTCGGCACAGATAGATATGGGAGGGATGTGTTGAGCAGGGTGCTTTGGGGGGCTAGAGTGAGTTTGGGTGTGGGGTTGGCCGCCGCATTCTCTGCGGCGTTGCTGGGGACTATTCTAGGGGTTGTAGCCGGGGTTTACGGTGAGAGGGTTGACGCCGCGATAAGCAGAGTTATCGAGGTTTTCCTCATGATGCCCACATTCTTCCTAGCACTCCTGATCGCCACAGTTGCGAGGCCCAACATCTACAACCTAATATTCGTAGTGGCTATAACCAGCTGGCCGACCGTTGCCAGGGTTGTAAGGGGGCAGGTGCTCTCGTTGAAGGAGATGCAGTACGTTGAGGCATCGAGGGCTCTTGCCGCCAGTGACAGGTTTGTAATGATTAAACACATACTACCGCAAGTAGTCCCCCTCACACTCTCATACACAATCCTCCTTGTCAGCAACGCAATGCTACTGGAAGCCGGTTTAAGTTACCTGGGTCTGGGAGACCCAAACTATCCTAGCTGGGGTAGGATGATATACGAGGGGCAACAGCTGATATTCTCCGCGTGGTGGGTGAGCGTCTTCCCAGGCGCATTCCTAACGCTCACAGTCCTCGGCTGGAACCTCCTAGGCGACTCCCTGTCAAGGTATCTAAACCCTAGAAGGAGGACTCTATAACACCTAAAGTTTTCACGGTTTTACACGTCTTCTATAACCTTGCAACCAGGTTTTTCCTCAACGGGCCCCTCAAACCGAGAACTCATAACTGGTCCTCAAAGCTGATAAGGTTTCCGGAGATGCCCTCTGGTTTTTCACTGGCAGGCACTAGTTTTCAAGGCTTCGCAACCAGCCACGGTCTCGTCCTGAGATGCTTATAGCCCAGCTTCCTGTAGATTCTGATAGCATCCTCGTTGCCTTCCTCAACGCAGAGGAATGCGGTTGAACCCGAGGATACTATTCTCCTGGTCGCGGCCGAGGTCACAGCTGTTGCGTAACCTCTCCTCCTATACTCCTCCACGGTGTACACGTCGCAGATGAGGGCTAGCTCTGGCAATCTAGCGCAGATCGCTCCAGCTGAAACAAGCTTGCCGTCCGCGAAAACACCGTAGTAGGTTCTCTTCGACAATCTCACCCTAGCCTCCTCCACTGTTATATCATCGCCTCTCCGCTTCACGTAGTCTACGAACACGTCTGCCTGACCGGGGCTCAACCTTACGGCTAACCGCTCATTACCCCTCGGCTTAAACGATTCCTCGTCGCAAACCATGTCGTGGAACCGTCTAACTTCAACGTTTCGAAAACCCTTCGAGTAGAGGATGGAAGAAGCCCTCCTTATCACCTCACTCTCATCCGTGTATAGTTCCAGTATGTGAGGCATATTAGCGTCCAACCATGTGTCTTGGAGAAGCTCTAGAGAGCTGTCACCCCAGATGTGTATTGAAGCTCCTCTACCATACCTCCATATGAGCACGTAGGATTCCAACAGGGGGCCCTGTTTCAACTTAACTATGACCTCCGAGTTCTCGGGCTCGTACAGCAAGTCGTATATGAGGTAGAAGTGGGGTGGGAAAGGGTGGTCTCTGTACAACCGGGAGATAGCTGTATACACCTCTCCTATCGAATACTCCTTGTTTCCAACAACTCTAACCCCCATGTCAACACCGATTGTCCTTAAGTGCTCATACCAATTAATTTGTCTCCATTCGCTGAGCCCAGTAGCTTCCTCCCCGCCCAAACTTCACGATGGGTTAGCGAGGGTTCATGGGCGGCTGTTGAATCCGAGGTTACTAGTCCCCCCACAGGCCACCAATGGGCCTTGGAGCAGCTCGATATATGAAACCCACGTTCCCCGGTATTTTCCGTAAACCACGTGCACCGTTAGGGATGTGAGTCCAAGCGGTATGAAGACTGTAGCTCTCTTCTATTCACGCTACCCCCTCCTTCACGTGTTCTCCAACCGCTTTTCTCCAAACCTCCAGCGCGTAGCCAGGCTGTATAGCCCCTTTAACCAGCTTGTAAGTTCTCGTGCCATCGCTCAACCTCTCCGGGACAAGTAGCACGGCTTTCCCGCTGTACTTGGGTATAAACCTATATAGGAAGTCCTGGAGGAATGTTACGTAGATCACGTTGACCCCGGAGTCTAGTAGCGCTGAGGCAACGTTTTCAGCCACTACAGAGGCTTCAACGTGGTTCGTTGAGACAAAGCTCTCATCCATCAACACGTAGTCCCCTCTCCTAATGGCCTCCACCAGTGTTCTAAACCTCTTCACCTCTTCCTCGAACTTACCGTAGGAGAAAGTTCTCTCCTCCTCTCTTAGGAAATGCGTGAGCACGGCGCCAGTCGACGGGATCACAAACCTATCCGCTGGGACGAATAAACCTGCTCTAGCGAGTAGTAGGGCCTGGCCGACGCTCTTAATGAAAGTTGTCTTCCCACCCTTGTTAACACCGGTTATTATAACCGCGAAAGAGCCGTCGACGTCCAGGTCGAGAGAGTTCGGCACAGGCTTCCTCCCCGAGGATATTGCGAGTGAGAGCGGATAAAGGTTCTCGAAGTAGAGTTTCCTCGGGTTTATCTCGGGATAGGTCTTCGGGATCCCCGCCTTTTCCAGGAAGTCGCTGAGGTTTATAGCGCCAACGTAGAACGACAGCTGTCTCGCCAGTTCTCTGAAGAATCCTAGCAGCTTGTCGAAAGCGTTTAAAACAGTTGTCGCTACCCCGGCGAGAACCCAATTCCTTATATCCTCTAGAATCCTAGCCCCCGCTTCATCCCTTGGATCAAGCCTATAAGTATATTTCTTCTCCCCGAACAACAGCCTGCTTACGATGGAACCCTCATTCCTGGGCAACAGGAGAACCGGGTTAACCAGGCTGTTCAAAACACCTATCTCGACAGAGAAATCTACACTACTCCCAAATCCAAGTATGCTGTTTATCTCCCTAGCATTATCTATGAAATTCTTGTCAACGTTCGAGATAAGGGAGTCTGCTAAGCTCCTGAAGGCTATTGAAGTAAAACTTGTGCTGGACATAACTTCCAGTAGTTTCTCCAAATAGTCGACCAGGATGCTTACACCGCTGGAAGCCTCGTTCACCACGAATTTAGGGTCGTCAAGCCTGTAGAGGAATACCTCCCTGTACGCTTTCTCATAGCCCTCCCTAGCTATTTGATACATTCTCAGCACGCTACCTCTGTTCTTAAGGGCATCTCTAACAGCCTCCTGCCTGTACTCGGTGACCTCCTTTGGGCACTCCTTTGAGAGGAGTACTTCCAGCCATGTCTCGGCGATGAGCTTATCATCACCGGCGGCGACACCGATTATTTTATCCAGTTCTAGGTCTAACCTGACATCCTCCGCGGTAGCGATTTTATCTCTAGGTTCAAGTTTCAGGAGGTCGAACTCTATCATTTCACCATCGCCTTTAATTCCTTGTATGAAAGCCCGTACTTGGAGGCTATCCTAACAGCCATGTATTCCGAGGGCGGTGGGCCTGGGAGTATCTTGTAAGAGGGTTTCGTAGGGTCTTCCCGGGACGGTTGTGCAACCATGCTTATCACGAAGTCAAGCGATGCCACCTGAGGGATGAATGTAACGAATATGCAGTAGCTTCCCCTCCTGCTAACCTCCTCAAGGAAGATTTTAGACAAGACGTAGCCTTCATCGGACGTGGTTGTGGCGAAAAGCTCGTTCGTTATTATGAGCGTTGAGCCATCGGCTTTACGCAAAATATCCATGGCTCTTACAACATCCTGCTCAAGCCTGCTCAAGCTCTCCCTGGGGTCCTCTCTTGCCGGGTACGCTGTTGTGATGGTTGAGAAAAACGGTATCTCAGCCCTCTCAGCGGGAACAGGCAAGCCGAGTTTCGCTAGGTATGCTAACTGACCAAACGAGGTCGCGAAAGTCGTCTTCCCACCACTATTCATCCCTGTTACCACGAAAATCCTCTTGGATCCATCGGTGGATATATCGTTTGGTATCGCCACACCCTTCTCGGCTAAGAGAATATTGTAGAAGCCCCTTACATCTATCCTACCATCAAGCGTGAATCTCGGTATGGTGAAAGCGTACCCTCGTTTCATCAAACTCTTCATAAACTTCAAGTATAGAAGGTAGAACCTTACTTCCCTCGCGAACGCCACTACGCCCTCGTCCAATATCTCCGGGAACTCTTCACGAAACCTCTTCAGGGTTTCATACTCGTCTCTGAAAAGTTTGAAAGCCCCTTCGAGAATTGCCGCGTGGACGTGGCTGAAACCGCTGGTAGTTGGAATATATCTAACCTTCTTAACCTCCCCTTCCCTGAACCTGGCGAAGAGTTCTTCAATGATCTTCCCCAAGTCCTCGCCTCCATCGAACCTCCAGACATGTACTTTATCGCCCACTATCCTGACTCTAATCCTTATTTTACCCCGGGCGTTCTTAGCCTCCAAAGCCCTCTCCTTCATGGCTTTAAAGCGGGTGCCGCGGATTATTTCTCCGATATACCCCATGAAGCCCCTGAGCCCCTGAGACCTCACATCAAGCGACGTCATCTCATTGTAAAAGTTTTCCAAGGCCTCTACATAGGTTAAGGCTGCATCGAGGTGGAGGCCCAGCTTGTGTGGTTCGAAAGCATCTTTCTCCATCTCTAAATAATCGAGAGCCAGCCTGATTTTCTCGACAAACCTCTCGACAGCTGTGTAAATACTTTCATTCATCAAGTCCCTGAACACATCGAGCCTGTAAACCGCTGCGTCAACGCTGTCAAGCGGCTCTTGAAACAAGCTCCATAGTAGCTCATCCCTCTCCCTACCTAGAATCTCGCTTGCAAGCTCTCTAATCCTCAAATCATATAAAACCTGGTCTTCTCCAACCCTTCTCCCCCTTGACCCGAGAATACTCCTATAACTCAAAGATCCCACCCTCTAAGCTGGCGTCAACGTTACGTCATCAACCCTTGGATATAGGGGTTACCCTCGTTTAACCTTTAAATCAGATCGAGTGAAAACAGGGGATGAGAAAACCGGGGTCTTAATCCTACATCGCATTGCGAATCAATCAGCTAGGCTGTTACAGAATCGATGATAACCTGTAAATACTTGCCGATGGAGAGCAATGTTTAAAAAATTCTAAACCCGCTACATACTTCTAGATGACCCGCACCGAGGTGAAGTATCTGAACTCAGATGAGAGCCCCGTGGCGTTGGGCTCGACGGGGTCCATGAGGTGTGGATGAAGCCAGTGATTCCACACCAAGGCCCAACCCCGCTAACGATACTTGATGGTATTTGTGTATAATTGTAGTTCCGTTAGCGGGGAAACGCATACGTCATGCGGGCGGGGAGGCTTGTTACAACATATCCGCTGGGGGAATCTCTCGATGAGTAGAGGAAAAGCACGCAGTATGATTCTTGAACGATGATTACGAAAATAGGGCTCCACGCGGTCGGATTCCGCGTTAGGATTCTTTGGTAACTTTGCTGGTGCGCGTTCGCTAGGTGGTCTTGGCAGCTGTTCTAACAGCCTTCTTGGGTCTGAGCGTCCCGACAGAGTGGCATCTCCTGCATTTGGTTGCTCCAGGCGGGTTTAAGGCGCCGCACTTTCTACAGACCGTCTTATTCAACGCTCTGTCGAAGACTATTTTCATTTTAACCGGGTCGTTGATCGGCATAAGCACCACCTCTAGCGTTTAATGGGTTTATAGGTTTAAAACTTCAACCCCGCACTCCTCAACCTCTCAGCTATATCCTCGGATTCATCGCTGAAGTAGCTGAGAGTACTCTCAATCATACTAGTGTTCAACCTGCCGAGCTGCCTGTAATAGTACTTCACTTTCTCCAAGTCTACTCCCTGCCTCGCCTTCAACACAAAATACTGCTCGGGATGTACTGCTCTCGCTTTGACACTGTTCAAGGAGACCTGCTTGGTATTCGAGATCACCTCCTCGGGTATGTTGAAGTCCATTAAATTCTCGTATAACTCCACTTCAACGGCCTCGTCTTCAACACTCGCTACAAACTTGATCGTACCCAGCTCGGTGAAACCAATCTCCCAGCCCTCCTCGACTGCTATACCTCTATAGAAGTCCTCGTGTGCTATAGGGCTCGGCTCGATGACGAATAAGTCTAAGTCACCTTCGAAGATATCTCGGCCCAAAGCGATTTCAACGGCAGTACTCCCTATGATAACAAACTCCACACCCCTCCTACTAAGCTTCTCGAGCACCCTCGCTAAAGCCCTTTTACTGAAAGACAACCCTAGCCACCCGTCAACTAACCCTTATAGCACATTATAACAACACTACATCTTTTAAGCAAACCAGTTTCACGACGGCAATCATACCTCGCGTCAGGCAAGTTTTAAACCTTGAAACCAATAGTCTCTTAGAGGGCCGCGGTAGCTCAGCCTGGTGGAGCGCTGCCCTGGTAAGGCAGAGGTCCCGGGTTCGAATCCCGGCCGCGGCTTACCGATAATGCGGGTTGCCTTGAATAAAACTCTATTCAACTGGCTGGGGTAGGGATTACATCGCCCCACTTCTTTTCGGCAGCAAGCTTCTTGAGGCTAAGCCAGAACTCGACAGCGTTTCTAAACCTCTCCCCTCTCCTCAGGCTGGATGCCTTCAATAGAAAGGCCAGGAGGTCTTTGTCAACCTCCCTTCCAAGCACGTCTAAAACCATCTTATCCCTCTCCACGATTAGCGATACAGTTCTCTCCTCCAACTCCTCGAGCCTAACCCTCCCCTCTGCGAAACCCTTGAAGACTGGTTCAACATCCCTGAAAAACGTTGCTAGAGCCGGGTGGTCTAGTAGGAATGGCTCTATGCTTATGTTCATTTTATGAATGTGTTTCAAAGCCAGCAGGTTTACAAGAGTTCTATGGGAGAGCCTCACCTGGGTCAGAGAGCTGAGGAGGGTTAAACCGAGTGAGTAGACGTCGTAGTCGAAACCCGCTTTACCCTCAATGAGGGAAAGGGGATCGGCGAACTCCGGGGTAACCCTTGTCGGCCTAGTCCAACCCTCAAGAACCCTGCTCGTACTCGCAAAATCTCCTATGTAGGGGCGTACCCCATACGGCTCTCCCTTGTCGCCGGCTAAAAGTATGTTCTGGGGTTTCACATCGAGGTGCAGTAAGCTCATTGCGTGGGCCAACCCTAACGCCCCTGAGACTCTGAGGCCTATACTCACAATGAACTTGGCGTCAGGCTTCTTTCTGCTCACAAAGTCTTGTAAATCCCCGAGTTCGGCGTACGGCTCTATAACCACAGGGGGATTCTCTAGGTATAAATCTGCGTCATAACCGTCGTATGCGATAATAAACCCTCTGGGACACAACACGTACTTCCTGTAGTATGCGAGCTCCCAGTATAGGTTCTCGCTTAAACCGTTTTTCAATATAAAAGAGGAGACCTCAAATCTATCGGGGTGGCATACCTCGATCGAGTTAATATAGCTCCGCATGAACTCGCTTATTTTCTCAGGCCCCGAGAGAGCTAGGGGGGTCCCATTAGGCAACTTATCCCTGGGTATCTTCAACACATAGCTTAAACCATCTTTACCGACTGCCCTGAGCACATATGTGAAGCCCCCTTTATCAGATAGAGCCTCAGTCACCTTGAAGTCATAGATTATTCTCCCAACCCATATGTTAGGCGGCTTCTCCTCGGTCACCCTGCTTATAATCTCCTTTAAACGCCCCTCTATCGGCGTGCCCTCGGCTACCTCGGGTTTTATCCTAGCGTAGCTTACTTTTATGGCAGGGTTGCTCGCTCTATAAGAGGTTATCAACTCGCTGAAAGCGTATTTACCCTTTAACCTAATAACACCCGCCTCCTCGATAGTTAACGCCACAACGTAGTCGCCTACCAGGATTCCTCTTATTACACGGTTCTTCTCCTCATGTCGTAGCACGAAGTAGACTGCCTGCGAATCTCTTACAACCGTCTTAGATGTTTTCTCGAGCTCGCTTAGAGACTCGTTGAAAGTCATTCTCCTATTTGCCGTATCGAACTTGACCCTGAGGAGGAGATTCGACATCTGGATCGGGTCGCTGATAATATCGCTTAACTCCTCGATGCCAGCGTATTCTTTCAGAGTCATACTTCATCTTTCCCTTACTTGAATTTCACTTGCAGCACAGATTTCCCCACCACTATCTTGCTCCCATCTTTCAATTTAACCGGCCCCCTTCCCCTTATCTCGACATCGTCGACTCTCGTCCCATTCGTGCTTCCAAGGTCTTCAATAAACCAGTCTCCTTCACTATAAAATATTCGAGCGTGGAGTCTTGAAACAGTTGGGTCGAGGAGAAGAATATCGCAGGTCGGGTTCCTCCCTAAAACATATTCTCCGGGAGGAAACTCCCAACTTGAAGCAGGCAAAGCTGAGGGTGATTCAATCAAACTCAGCTCGATCATCTTTCCACTCTTCCTAACTCTTCTCCTAAACAACTAAAACGCCTCCAAATAAGATATTAGCGGCCTATTATTTTTATTACATACGGCTGATTAAAAGAGATTTTAAACACGAAGTTTCTATCTAAGGAAAACTATTAGACAGGTATCTTTCTGACAACTCTGACTATCGTAAACGAGTCTTTCAACCTCGAGAGCTCTATTGACTCTCCATCAACCTTAAAGCCGCAAACGGGACACTTGTATGATATAACAACTTTAAGCTTGTTGTCCGTTGTTTTCTCGGATTCGTACACCAAGTACATTAGGCTGCCATCCCTCTTGCACAAATACCCTTTCTCAGTTCTTGCAACCTGGGACATGAACCTCCTCCTGGTTACCGGGTGTAATTCGTATAGCAAGTAATTATTATAGTATCGCGTTATATAACAGTGATGTCGTGGAGGCGTCTTGTTTTGAGGTTGATGCTGGGTAAACTCGATGAAATAGCTGAGAGAAGCGGGGTGGATGCTATAATAGTAGCCTCACCTGAGAACGTGGAGTATTTCACCGGGGTTAAATCCCTAGGTGACTCGACACTCCTATTATTCTACCACCGTAGTGCTGGTGTTCCACATTTGTACGTCCCCCTACTCGAATACTACAGGTACAGGGACTCCCTCGAAGGGAAGGGGGTTGAAGTCTACGCTATATCGAGGACTCTCAAGCCTTCGGACGCTAAGGTCGTCGAGAAGGATTGGGGTGAGCTGGTTAAAACCCTGGTAGCAGGCTTGAAAGCCGGGTACGACGCCGGTTTCCCATCCCCTCTTGCAACCACGGTTCTGAGAAGCATAGGTGAATATGTTGACGTGTCAAACGATATCTCGAAGGTGAGGATGGTTAAGGAGGATTGGGAGATAGAGCTTATCGAGAGGGCGGTTGAGGTAACCGCCATGGGTATAAAATCAGTCGCCGAAGAGGCTGAGGAGGGTGTAAGCGAGACCGAGTTAGCCGGGGTTTTCGAGAGGGAGGTCAGGAGGAGGGGGGTCGA
>WYEE01000036.1 GCA_009904025.1 Thermogladius sp.
TTGACGAGGCTCCATCACCATCGATATCTCCCGAGGAGAGGAGGGACATTGTGAATACTGCAGTTGAGTTGATGAAGGCTCTAGGCTATGATAACGCGGGCACCGTTGAGTTCATATTCGATGTGAAGAAGCGAAGATTCTACCTCATGGAGGTGAATGCTAGAATCCAGGTTGAGCACCCGGTGACAGAGATGGTTACGGGGATAGATATTGTTAAGAAGCAGGTTGAGGTCGCTTTCGAGAGGGCGCTAGGGTTGAGGCAGGATGATATAAGTTTGAGAGGGCACTCCATAGAGGCTAGGATTCAAGCGGTTAACCCCCTCGACTTCTCCGGGTCGCCGGGCCATATAACCAGGTTAATAGAGCCCTCTGGCCCCGGGGTTAGAGTCGACTCGGGCGCGGTCGCAGGCTCTTACGTGTCAATCGATTACAACCCCCTGATCTCCAAGGTGATAGTCTACGGCAGCGATAGGGATGAGGCTTTAAAAAGGCTTCGGAGAGCCCTCGACGAGTATGTGATTGAGGGTGTTCAAACAAACATACCTTTCATAAAAGCGGTGTTGGCATCCGAGGACTTCAAGAATTCCACGCATACGACCAGGTTTGTGGAGGAAAACATGGACGTATTGAAGAAGAAAATTGAGGAAGAGCTTGCCGCACAAGCATTAGCTACAGCCGTTGTCAGCTTTGTTAAACCAGACTTCAACAAGGTTTTCAAGGCCAGGCGGGTTGTGGAGAGGAGCCCCGAGAGCCGTGTCGAGGAGGTGAAAAGGAGGGCCTGGACCTACTGGAGCCTGGCGAGAAGCAAGTTAAAAAGGAGGTAAATTATTGTACGCTATACGGTTATTTATGAACGCGCTGGTATATATGTGCCCGGTTTTTCATCCTTATATTCAGGAAAAATATTACTGTAAACTTATTTTCCCCGTGTATAAGGAAAAGTATTAAAACCCTTACCAGTTGTAGAATCAACCCAAATAGGGATTGAGGTGCCTATATGAGTACACCCAAGGAGAAGAGATTCGTCTTATGGTTAGATGAGGTAAGGAAAGAAGACAACCTCCTGGTGGGAGGCAAGAGCGCAAACCTAGGCGAGATGATGGCAGCAGGGATTCCAGTAGCACCGGGATTTGCAGTCACCTCTTACGCCTTCAAGTACTTCCTAGATAAAACAGGGCTGGCTGAAAAGATCTACTCAATGCTCAACAAGCTTGACGTCAACAACACTAAGGAGCTCGAGGAGACAACTGCGAAAGTAAGGCAGATGATACTTGAGCAACCCATGCCGCCGGAGGTTGAAGAGGAGATTAAGAAATACTACCGGGAGCTCGCACAGAGACTCGGCATGAAGCCTTCGGAGCTGAGAGTAGCTGTCAGGAGCAGTGCTACAGCGGAGGATATACCTGAGGCAAGTTTCGCAGGTCAGCAGGACACGTATCTAAACGTCTACGGCGAGGACAGCGTAGTCTACCATGTTAAAAGGTGCTGGGCAAGCCTCTTCACGGCTAGAGCAGTCTTCTACCGTGTAGCACATGGGATACCCCACGAGAAGACCCTGATGGGCGTTACTGTGGAGAAGATGGTGAACAGCAAGGTCGCCGGCGTGATGTTCACACTCCACCCTGTTAAAGGAGACGAAAACGTAGTGGTTATCGAAGGGAGCTGGGGTCTAGGCGAGTCTGTTGTAGCTGGGAAGGTCATCCCCGACGAGTTTGTCGTAGAGAAGTCAACTCTAAGTATTATTGAGAGGAATATTAATAAGAAGCTATCATTCATCACCTTCAACCCGGCGAGAGGAAGGAATGTAGAGTACAAGTGGGATGAGTCCAAGGGTAAGTGGGTGGACGATGAGGGTAATGAGGCTGACGTCCCGCTCGGCAAGATAGCTCACCCAGACAAGCAGGCTATGAGCGAGGAGGAGGTTAAAAGGCTGGCAGAGCTCGCCATCTTGATCCAGAAGCACTATGGCAGGCACATGGACATAGAGTGGGCGATAGACCTAGACCTACCCTTCCCCAGCAACGTGTTCATTACGCAGGCTAGGCCAGAGACCTACTGGAGCATAGGTAGGGCGAAGGAGAAGAAGGTTGCCGCCGCTGAGGCAAGGAAGACTGTCAGGATTTCAGAGGCGAAGGTGCTGGTTAAGGGTTTACCCGCAAGCCCTGGTGTGGGTGCGGGCAAGGCTAGGATAATATTTAGCCCGAAGACCAAGGAGGCAGAGGAGTTTGCGAAAGGCGATATCCTCATAACCAAGATGACGGATCCAGACTGGGTTCCACTCATGAAGAAGGCTGCGGCGATCGTGACAGACGAGGGTGGTATGACCAGCCACGCGGCGATCGTTGGGAGGGAGCTTGGGATACCCGTCGTGGTGGGCACTAGGGAGGCTACCAAAGTTATACCCAACGGCGCTGATATAACCGTGGATGCCAGCAGTGGTGTAGTATACGAGGGCATCGTGGAAGATTTGGTAGGCAAGCCAGCGGCTGCCCCGACCCAGGCCCCGGCTCAAGTTGCTGTTGCCGTCGGTATAAGCAGGGAGGAGTTGCTCCCATTATACCCTGTCACAGCGACGAAGATCTACATGAACCTAGGTGAGCCGGACGCTATAGACAAGTACAAGGATCTACCCTTCGACGGCATCGGCCTGATGAGGATTGAGTTCATCTTCACCGACTGGGTTGGCTACCACCCGCTGTACTTGATAAAGGAGAAGAAGGAGGATCTGCTAGTCAATAAATTGGCAGAGGGCATAGCCAAGGTCGCGAGAGCCGTATTCCCGAGGCCGGTAGTAGTCAGGTTCAGCGACTTCAGAACCAACGAGTACAGGGGGTTGAAGGGAGGCGAGGAGTTCGAGGGCGAGGAAAGGAACCCAATGATCGGGTGGAGAGGAGTAAGCAGGTACATTCACCCCAAGTACCAGCCTGCCTTCAGGCTGGAGGTTAGAGCTATAAGGAAAGTGAGAGAGGAGATGGGGTTAACTAATGTGTGGGTGATGTTCCCATTCGTTAGGACGACATGGGAGATTGAGCAGGCGTTGAAGCTCATGGAGGAGGAGGGGCTTAAGAGGAGCAAGGACTTCCAAGTCTGGGCGATGGCCGAGGTCCCCAGTATAGTATTCCTAGCCGACAAGTTCGCGGAGTATGTCGACGGGTTCAGTATAGGTAGCAACGATCTAACACAGTTGGTGCTGGGAGCGGACAGGGACAGTGACATACTCGCAAACATGGGTTACTTCGACGAGAGGGATCCGGCTGTTAAAGAGGCTATTAGGATGCTGATAGAGAAGGCTCACAGCAAGGGCGCTACCGTGAGCATCTGCGGTCAGGCCCCAAGCGTCTACCCGGAGTTCACGGAGTTCCTGGTGAGGCTGGGCATAGACAGTATTAGCGTCAACCCCGACGTGGTGGTGTCGACTAGGAGGCTTGTAGCCAGCATTGAGAGAAAGATCATGCTTGAGAAACTCGAAGCCATAATGAAGAAGTTGAACCTCTAGACCTTCCCCCTTACGAAAATTTTTTATTAACCCTATCTATTTCTCAACATGGGTATCCATATGGTTAAGAGAGTCGTAATACTGGGTGCCTCCGGAAGAGACTTCCACAACTTCAACGTCTACTTCCGTGACAACCCTGAGTACAGGGTTGTAGCCTTCCTTCAAACACAGATCAAAGGGTTGAATACCAGGGTTTATCCCCCCGAGCTTGCTGGCGGCTTATATCCAAACGGAATACCTGTACTAGGCCTAGGCTACCTGGAGAGGCTGGCTGAGAACCCAGGCTTCGACGAAGTGGTTTTATCCTACAGCGACCTCACATTCCAGGAGCTAGGCGAAGTGATCTCCAGAGTTTTGAAGACCGGCGCAAACTTCAGGATACTGGGCTTCAAGGACACCATGCTTGAGAGCATCAAACCCGTAGTAGCTGTTACAGGAGTTAAAACAGGCGTAGGGAAGAGTAGTGTATCACGTGAGATAGCTTTGGAGCTTAGGTCGCGTGGCTTAAGAGTCGGTGTTGTAAGGCATCCAATGCCCTACGGCGAGGTCTTTCACCCAGTTCAGAGGTTTGAGAAACCTGAGGACCTAGATAAATACGGTTTGACAATCGAGGAGAGGGAGGAGTACGAGCACTACGTTAAGAAGGGCTTCACAGTGTTCGCGGGCGTCGACTACGGTAGAATTCTTAGGGAAGCCGAGAAATCGAGCGACGTAATACTCTGGGATGGAGGGAACAACGACTTCCCATTCTACAAGCCGGATTTCTATATAACGGTAGCAGACGCTATGAGACCGGGGTTGGAGACATCGGCTTTCCCAGGCATGGTCAACTTGCTCGCCGCAGACCACGTTATCGTGAACAAGGCTGATCAAGCGAGTAGGGAAGTCTTGGAGGGCTTCGTCGAGAGAATAAAGAGGCTGAACCCAAGGGCGGGTGTAAGTATGGCTGTAAGTGAGGTATTCATTGAGGAAGGCGAGCCGAGGGGCGTGAGAAGAGTAGTCGTGGTCGAAGACGCTCCCACGGTTACACACGGTGGGGCCAGCTACGGCGCTGGGTATGTGGCGGCAAAGAAATACGGGCTCGAGGTCGTTGACCCCAGGGACTACGCGAAGAGGTCTATCAGAAGAGTCTACGAGGAGTTCAAGGGGATAGGTCCTGTGGTACCTAGCATGGGGTATAATCAGGAGCAGTTGAGGGATCTAGAGGAGACTCTTAACGCTGTCCCAGCCGATGCTGTTCTCCTCGCGACCCCGAGCGATATCTCCAAGTTGATTAAATTAAATAAACCCGCATTCCACGTCTCCTTCAGGGTGAAGATCGTAGAAGGGCCGTCTTTCAAGGATATAGCCGAAATGTTCTTGGAGAAGGCTAGTAAAAAATATGTTTTTTAACGCCTCCTAGCCAACAATAGCGCGAGAGCTACTACGACGACTACAGCGACCACGATCACTCCAACTATCCCTGGGCTAAAGCCTGCTCCCGCGGGCTGTTGCGTGCTAGTTGTAGTAGTTGTAGTCAACTGAGGCGCAAGGGTTGTAGTAGAGGTTGTGGTGGTTGCGGGAGGTATCGTAGTCGACGTGGTCGTCGTAGTAGTCGCTGGAAGCGTTGTCCGAGAGGCGGTAGTTGTTGTGGGTCTCGTAGTAGTTGTTTGAGAAGTGGTGGTCGTTGTCGGGGTCTGTTGCACCACGAGAGGCGGCGCCTCAGCTCGCACGGAAACGTTCCCCAGGTTTGAGAGGTCTGCGACACCGTCTACAACCGGTACTAGAGCGGAGTTAAACGGGTTCTCCGAGTACTGTATGTATACATACGCGTTTGAGAGGTTTGTTTCAATAATCCGCTTGCTCGTATCTATGGAAGCGTATGAGGTGGAGTTAGCCCTCGCGAACCCCACAAGGTAAATGCTGAACCCGTTCCCCCTCCACGCCAATCTCACGGGTACATCAGTGTAATTCCCGTAAACGTTCACCTTGGTGTTGTAAACCAGGAATGTCGACTCTACTACCTTGACAGTCAGGTTTCCCGCACCCACCCCAGCTCTCAGCGGTATTAACGTGAAGTTGCCGTTGGGATAAAGTACTAGAATAACATAATTATAGGTTGGGAGGCAGAATGTTGTGATAGATGGAGGGCATTGATATAAGGGGGCCCCCGCACCTCCTGTTATAATCCACGTCGTGTTCGCTGTAACATTCTCAGCGTACCCGTGCCAGTGGCTCTGCAGGACTAGCCTTGGGGGAGTAGAGAGATTTGATATAAGGTTCAGGATGAGGGACGCCTTATCAGGCTCCTCTGTCTCCATGTTGTGTCCTACATACGGGTAGAGTGGCCTGTGGAATGAAAGTATCAGCGATCTATTCCCGAGGTTCGAGGAGGCTTGGGTCAAACCCTGGTTTAAATCATCTATAGAGCCCTCGTCGTTCAGCGCGACGAGCCTCCAGCCAGTGATATTGTCGAACACGGTTGTAGTGTTACCTATGTAAGTGGTGTAGTAGCCCCACGACTCCGACCCGTATGCTACATCGTGGTTTCCTATAACAGGTATGAAATTCTCGATCCTAGACTGGGCGAACAACCCGTAGAATGCCTTGTACTGGTCCAGGGTGCCGAAGGACACGAAGTCTCCCCCGCCCACTGTGACCTGAGGGTAAATGGAGCTGATCTCGTTTAAGATGTCCACGAAGACGCTTGGGAACACTAGTGAGGCAGGCCCACTGGTCGCTGAAGGCCTGTCGTCCCCCCAGAAGGCAACTATGTAGTAGGGGAGGTTGACTGGTATCGGCTTTAAGGTTAGTTGCTGGAGTGGGGTGGTCTCAGAGTATCCGAGCGGGGCATTCAATAGGAGTACGCTTACTAAGAGCGCTATCAGGAGAAGTTTAGGAGGCCTACACACCTTGTCTCACCACTCTATGGTTAAGCGCTCGCGTTTTAAAACCTGTTTTCCAATAGCTAGGCTTGTATTGGTGGATTAGTAGTGGGTGTAAGACTAGCGGGCGAGATTATAGCGGTACCCGATTTGACAGCGATTGTTCAAGGGGTTGTCTCAAAGCTCGTTGAAGACGGTGTGATTAAGGGTAGGATTGTGATAAGGAAGGAGATACTGAGCTATCTAGAGCAGGCTGCTATAAGAGATCAAGCTGTCGGCTACGCGGGGTTGGAGGAGTTGAAGAAATTAAGGGAGCTGGGCGAGAAGGGTTTGGTTAGGTTGGAGTATGCTGGCGACGACTCAATATACTTCAGGAGGGAGGTTGATGAAAGCACTCTCAACATGGTTGTGAGAGACTACGCGAGCCAGGTCGGAGGCCTCATTGTAACAGGGAGCAGGGTTCAGAAGATGATTGCTGAGGCCATGGGGTTGGAGGTGTTGTTCTACGAGCCGGAGGGTAGGGGCGTTTTATCCTTTGAGAGATTCTTCGATGAGAACACTATGAGCATCCACATAAAGGAGAACACTCAGCCTGTGGCAAAGAAGGGTAGGCCGGGTGATTGGAGCTATGTTAAGATCGGTAACACTGTTTTCACGAGGAGGGAGATTGAGGAGTTGGCTAACGAGATTGTGGAGGAGGCGAGGAGGCGGGAGGATAGCTTCATAGAGATTGACAGGCCTGGCTCATCTATAATCCAGCTGGGTGTCTACAGGATTATCATAACAAGGCCTCCAATGAGCGACGGGTGGGAGCTCACTATTGTGAAGCCTTTGAGGAGGCTTAAGCTAGAGGAGTATAATCTGCCGGCCAAGCTGATTAACAGGCTTAACGAGAAAGCCGAGGGTATCCTCATAGCCGGGGCGCCAGGCATGGGTAAAACAACCTTCGCGCAGGCGTTGGCGGAGTACTATTTTAGGAGGGGTAAAATCGTGAAGACTATTGAAAGCCCCAGAGACATGATCCTACCCGAGGACATCACACAGTACAGTAAGACATACGCGGACGCGAAAGAGTTGCACGACATTCTACTGTTGTCTAGGCCCGACTACACGGTGTTCGACGAGATGAGGACGGATGAGGACTTCAAGCTCTACGCTGACCTCAGGTTGGCGGGTATAGGTATGATAGGTGTAGTCCACGCGACAAGCCCGATCGACGCTATCCAGAGGTTTATAGGTAGGGTGGAGCTAGGCATGATACCATCCCTTGTGGACACAGTGATCTTCATCAGGAATGGATTTGTAGACAAGGTCTACGATGTAAGAATGACGGTGAAACTCCCAACGGGACTCCGGGAAGCAGAGTTATCGAGGCCTGTAGTGGAGGTGAGGGATTTCATGACAGACGAATTAGAGTACGAGATATACACCTTCGGCGAGCAGACCGTCGTAGTACCAGTAAGGAAGCTAAAGTTCGGGAGATCAGGCGGAGACAAGCTTTACACCCAGCTCGAGAAGCTCTTCCCGGGTGCTAGAATAGAGGAGAGCGGTGAGGGGATAGTAATATCCATACCGAGGGATTCAGCTAACAAATACGTCAAGTCTATGAGGAAGATAAAGAGGCTCATGGAGAAATACAAGGTTAACATAAGGGTTAGAATAGAGTAGTCTATTTCTCCAAGTAGTCTCTCAACGGTCTCACGCCTAGAGCAAGTGTTAAAAGATTATCCATTTTAAGGAAGCTGTGCGTCTCGAGTCGGCTTAAAGGCAACTTGTATCCTCCACTCCCCGTCTCCTGTAAATCTCTAAGCGGTATGAAAAACCAGTCTCCCTCACCTACAATCTTGACCGCGATGAAAGGCATGCCGCCAGACCTCCTCGAGAACTCGATGAGTTTATCTACCTGGTGCCTGGGGATGTAGATATCTCTTTTCCTAGATCTCGTGGTCTTAACCTCAAAAACGAAGACGACGCCGTTCTTGATTGCGACTAAATCAGGGTATAGGAGCCTCTTAGCCTTAGACCCGCTCGCAGGCGCCCTCATGACCGCGAAACCCTTGTCCCACAGTTTCTTAGCAAGATCCCTCTCCTGGGCGAAACCCCTCCTCCTATTAGACACTCCTAACCACTCTCGAAACGTTTATTAGTTATCCCAAGGCAAAATAATATAATGCTCACGTGGTGAATCCTATGAGTATTAGAATAATAGCTCTATTATTAGCTATCGTCTTCTCGACGGCAATGCTCCTACCAGGAGTACAGTTGGCGACAGGTGAAGCACCCTCACTGCCGGGCATCGTCTACAACCCGTGGAAGACGCCGTCATCCAACGTCTCGATGAATAAGCCTGTTGTAGCCTTCCCAGGAGACACGTTCTACATACAGCTGAAGAACGCTTACTCAGGCGTGTCTGTGAGCGGGGGCTATATATGGACTGTCAAGCTCTCGGGTAGCACTCTCAAGCTATTCAACTACACTGTAACAGCCGTGAACAACGGTGGGATAGTGTCGGTCAAGCTCCCCCAGGATGTTGAGGGAGGCGTCTACGATATTGTCCTGACCGGTAGCCAAACCCTATGCCTGCCGAGGAGCCTGTGGGTCATCAAGACGCTCGGCGACGTGCTACGGATAGTGCATGTCTCAGACCAACACTACGGGGCTGGATCTCCTGACATCATTACAGGCGATGAGAACAGGTTCTCAGGCTACCTGGTGGCAGGGTTGCTTAACCCGAATATCGTTATAGACACTGGTGATCTAGCCGACACCGCCTCCGAGACCCAGTATCAGCAAGCCGTCTCATTCGAGTACGCTCTACTATACAGCTTCCCCATATTCGGGAACCCGGGTAACCACGATATGCCCAATGATCAATACATTAACTACCTTGGCGACACCCAGTGGTATAGGGTCATAGGAGGCAGGATCCTCATTATCGCGGTCAACACCCGGGAGGCCGGTTATCTTGACTGGGATCAAATAGTCTTCCTCGAAAACACGCTTAGACAGTACTCTAGCATCCCAATTAAAATACTCTTAATGCACCATCCCATGTTCTACTACCAGGGCGAGCTTGTTACAAGCAGTAGCGACAACCAAACTCTGAAACCCTACGTGTCTGGAGGGCCGTGGACGCCGGTGAGCAGCTATTGGAGTGGTAACATGACCAGCTTCTTCTATACCCTTAGATTGATTGAGGACTACAATGTGACATACGTCTTGGCCGGGCACGTTCACAGAGACCTGTTCGTGAAGTACACGAGCACCAGGACTAACACTACAACATACTTCATAACGATCACGACTCTCGGCATGGGTTCAGCAATCTACGATGGATTAGACTACTACGCGTTGAACACGAATGACGGGTCACTTTCCTTCCCTATCACACCCCCAACCTTCATAGGGTTCAGCAATATCACAGGGGCGCTCGCGCAGAAGTATAAGCCGAACCTCGCCATGAACTCTCTGCCGATAGGCATATACCCGCCCGTGAACAATTATGGTCAAGCCAACCTATCCTTCATACCGGCCGTACTATACCAGACACCGCACGCCTATATTGTGAGAGCATTCAACAACCTCACATACCTCAATTTATCCGGTGTCGTAGTGTGGGCTCTACCGTGGAAGGGTGACTTCATTTTCAACACGCTTAAAACCTTTGGGAACGCTAACGTCCAGGTCGTGGACAAACTCCTAGTAGGAGACAGGCTTTTCGTGGCACTAAATATAAGCCTGCCAAGCGGCTCAGGCGTCGAGTTCTCGCTCGCCAACATTGCTGACAACACCCCGCCTATTGTCAGCGTCAAACTCACAGTACCAAGCGTCCCGACTCTTGGAAGGCAGCTAACAGTATACCTAGACTTAAAGGACAACGAGTGGGGTCCCAAGAATATCACTGTAACTTACACGTACGACGGCAAGACTATACCGATACAGCCGACCCTCAGTAGCCCCGGGAGTCTTGCCTACCCGTTCTCCACCTTCACCTACCTGCTAACCCTGCCATCCCCTGGTG
>WYEE01000001.1 GCA_009904025.1 Thermogladius sp.
TCTAAGAGCGTTGAGTCCGAAGGCTATTGGCTCGATATCGTAGCCTTTAACCTCATACCCCTCTGGTAGAGCCTTCTTTATCCTCTCCTCCAGCTCCTCAGGCTTAATCTCGACGTCCTCCGGCAGGACTTTCAGGATTACAAGGACTCTCGCCATAACACCCACCTACGGACCCCTGAAGCCGCAGTTAGGGCACTCGTATGGTATGCCTAGTTGCCGGCAACGCTTGCACCTCCTTATAACAGCCTTACCGCAGTTGGGACACATGAATTCAACACCGTGTTCACCGGGCTCCATCAGCCTATGGCAACTACTGCATATCGGCGGAGTCGCGGCCTCGGAGACCGATATGTTTAGAGTTGAAAGCATATATTTCGAAGCCATAATCAATCCCGTTATTCTTTAAATGAGGGTTTAAGCAGTTTAAAAATATAGTTGTCTCCCGAGGAGAGAGGTAGGTTTCTATCGAGTACAAGCAGGTCATCGCCGTTAGAAGCGACCTTGAAATAAGCAAGGGGAAGATGGCCGTCCAGGTAGCCCACGCCTCAGTTCTCGCCGCCTTTGAGGCATTTAGGAATTTCAGGGATTGGTTTGAAAAATGGTGGGAGAGCGGACAGAAGAAGATCGTGGTTAAAGTCGGGGGCGAGAGAGAACTACTGGAGCTGTACGCGAAAGCAAAAGACAGGAGGCTACCTGTGGCGATAGTGAGAGACGCTGGATTGACAGAGATACCCCCTGGAACTCTTACAGCGATCGCTATAGGCCCTTGCCCAAGCGAGCTTGTTGACGAGTTGACTGGGAGGTTAAAGCTACTTTGATCAAGAAGTTTGTCAACGTTTTCGACTACATCATCGACATAGCATACGTTCTAACCGAGAAGAATATCAAGTCGGAGTTTACCCAAACCCCTGAGACGTTTCTCGTTCAGGAGGTCTTGGAGAGAAACACGCTGAGCGATGAAGGAGACTACGCCGTCTTAGAATTAGAGAAGAAAGGCGTAGACACGTTTGAGGCGTTGAGGCTGATAGCCAGGAAAGCTGGAATCCCAGCCTCGAATTTCAAAGTACTTGGCTTGAAAGACAAGAATTCAAGGAGCATCCAGTATGTTTTCGTGAAAAAACATCTACTAGGTGGTGGAATTGAGGTGGAAACCAACAGTGTTAAAGCACGCGTAATAGGTTACTCTAGGTGTAAGCCTGGTAAATCAGCGTTGAAAGGCAACTACTTCAAGATAAGATTCGAGGCCTCAAGCGATGACGACTTCTGGCTGGCTAAAGATTTGCTGAGAGAAATTGTTGAACACGGGCTACCAAACTACTATGGGTACCAAAGGTTCGGGGTTACAAGGCCTATAACACATCTACTAGGCAAGGCTCTCCTGGAAGCAGATTCCTCCTGGTTCGCATCCATGTTGCTAGGGGATACGTCTATCCTAGAGACGGCTGAAAGTATAAGGGGGAGGATGAGGTACACCTTCAACGAGATAATGTCCTATGAGAAAAAATGTCGCTTCATGAATCCTGTTGAAGACTGCGGGCTATCGCTAAACCACTCCCTCAGAAACCTTTACGTGGACGCCTACTCATCCTACTTATTCAACAGACTATTAACCAAGATACTGGAGAAAGCGGGTGGTGTACTCCCCGAGGAGAAACTCCCTTTACCGGGATGCAATAGGGCATCATACCATGAGATTCTAAGAGAAGAAGGCGTCATAGTTAGAAGGCGGGGCCTCTTCAAATGCTGGGAGAGAAGTAGCGTGCTGAAGCCATCGGAGCCCGGGATAAGAAGAAACAACGGCTGGATAGAAATAGAATTCACTCTACCACGGGCAGGCTATGCCTCTCTAGTGCTCAGAGAACTTTTTAAGGAGAACTTCAGGCTCGTCGAGACTTTAAGTGTGGGATGAACTGCTGAGTTTGGGAAAACCTGGTACTGGCGCCTGAACGCGGGGTAGGATCAGGTATCCCCTTGTTGAGATCGTTTACTCGAAAGAGATCTCAATATTCTTTCCAACGATCGCGGATATAAACCTCTTATACTTCTCCACCTTCCCCCTCAGGTACCTTCTATCTCTCTTCGACAATCTTATAACCATCTGCTCGCTACCGTCAGGTAGCCATAGGGTATTGATGCCTAGGATTGAAGCGGGGTATAGTAGTTGCTCCATCAACTTCTTGACACCCTCACCTTCTAGTAGGATTTTAACGTTCTTGCTTAACTTAGCCGAGAGCTCTTTGGATATTATATCGATCTCTGACTTCTCCCATTCTCCTCTAAGTATCACAATTACCTCATCTCCGAAATCGAATGATTTAACGTAGTTACCTTTTCTCAGCTCTTTCATCTCCTCCTCCAACTCCATTAAGGCTTTCATTACGGGTATCTCCTCTCTACTCACCTCCCCTGAGTCCACTTTACGCTGGCAGTTAGGGCATAGCACACCGCTTTTAACACATATCCTGTCTAGAGGATACTTCACTCGCTATCTCACCAGCAATATTGCTCGGTCATTGGTTGAGAGATGGGTTAATTGATTTAAATATGTTAGGGTTTATTTTTATTTTTCCTAATCTCTCACCAGGATTAAGGCTGATAGCGATTTAACCCATACACTACCGGAAACTACGGTATTGCTGTTCGCCGGATACACTACCCTCCACGTTCCCGCAGGCAACTTAACCTCTTGATCTGCCATCCCGTTATTAGCGATAACGATAACCTCGTCGTTGTAACCTCTAGAGTATGCTACCACACTATCGCTGGCGTACAAGACCCGTATAATGCTGGTGTCGAGCGCTTTCAAATAGTGTTTTAGGGTTGATAAGGCTATGTAGTGGTTGTAAACGTCCATATTCAGCTCATTCCACTGGACAGGATACCTTTCCTCATCGTAGTGGTTTTTATCACCTAACATACCTCTCTCGTCGCCCTGGAATATAACCGGCATCCCAGGCATAGTGAACTGGAGGACTGTTAGAAGCTTTAATCTCTGGATGGATTCATAGCTAGGTTTATCGCCGAGCCTACCACCGCCCAGGTCTGTTAAAACACGTGATGTGTCATGGCTGTCCACGACGTTAAACCCCATCCCAGCCACGTTGACTCCTATCGACGAATAGAATACTGAGAGGGCCTCCGTAGCCTGATAGCCTGTGAGCTTGCCCTGGCTGAACGCTAGAAGTATATTTCTACCTAGAGCATAGTTCATTAGGGAGTCGAATAAATCGCCTTTCAGCCAGGTGGGGTCGAGATCCCATATTTCGCCCACAAGGTAAGCCTGGGGATACTTGCTTTTAACGAGTACTCTGAGCTGGCTGAAAAATCCTTTGGCGTCCAGGAGGTCCGTCGGCGTGTCCACCCTCATCCCGTCGAACCCGAAGTCCATCCAGTATAAAGCCACCTTGTACAAGTAGTCTCTCACCTCTGGGTTGCTCGTATTTAATTGAGGTAGGCTACCAATACCCCACCAGCACCTGTATGCAGAGCCGTCGCCTAGCTTGAAAGGCCATTTGTACACCGTGAACCAGCTCCAGTATTTGCTGGAGGGCCCGTTCTTATAGACGTCCTGGAAAGCCCAGAACCCTATACCCACATGGTCTGGGACGAAGTCGAAGATGATCCTTATACCCAGCTCGTGGGCTTTCATAATCAGGTTTCTCAAATCCTCTTGAGTCCCGTACTTAGGGTCCACCACCATATAGTCGTAGGTGTCGTAGCCGTGTACACTACCCGAGAGGAATATCGGGTTCAAGTATATTACGTCTACTCCCAATCCTTTAAGGTATCCCAGTTTCAAGATTATGCCTTTGAGGTCTCCGCCGTAATACTGGTGGCAACAATTCAACGGGGTAATCGGGTCACTCCAGTTCGAGAATACTGGCTTAGAGGTTGAGAAGGCATTCAACCATAGTTCATCCGTAGAGTTGGCTAGGATGTCATTGGAGGGGTCTCCATTATAAAACCTGTCGGGGAAGATCTGATATCCCACGGAACCAGTGACCCATCCAACCTGTGGAAATCTGTCTCTTCCATCAAAGTAGAAAATTGGTTGATCCGTAGTGTTATAAAGCCTAGTCGAACTCCCGTTATTGTAGAGGAGCATGAAATAGTACTCTAATGGAGATACCGGAGCTACCCTCGCATACCACATTTCGAAACCACTCCAAAAAAGTTGCTTCTTCATCTCCACAAGGGTTTGGTTTACGACTACGTAAACCTTCGCAAACCTCTCTGAGGGTGTTGTAATCCTCAAGACGACCCCTCCATCCGCCACGGACAGGAATGCTGGGTCGCTTGCGTTAAAGAATAAACCTAGGTTATTCGATCCCAGGTAGACTTCAGGAGCCGCCTCGGACGTCGTTCCCGTCGAAGTCGTAGTGTAGGTGAAATTGGGCGTGGGGTTGATGCTAGTGCTGGAAGAAGCGGTTTGAGGACTAGTAGTGGCCGTTCTCACAACTGGTGTTATTGAAAAAGCTTCACGTGAAGGTATTTGAATTAGAATCTCGCCGATGAGGACAAGTACGATAACGGCTAAAGCGACTATTATCAACCGTCTACTCAACATCTCTACCACAAGCTAATTTGAATTCCAATACGCGCATTATCAACCTTACCCTCTAGGTGTTTGAAGATAGAATGGGCCCGCGGGGACTTGAACCCCGGACCTCCGCCGTGTCAGGGCGGCGTCCTAACCAGGCTAGACGACGGGCCCTCCTCCCAACTACTCTACCCTATGAAACGGTTTTAAACTTAGATTGCCGGGTAGAAAAGGGGTTTCACTGATGGGCCCGGGGGGATTTGAACCCCCGGCCTACGGGTCACTCCCTCCAGATCTAATTCATCCCCTTTTAAGGGTCGTTTGACCCATAGCCTGGATCTGGAGCCCGCCGCTCTGCCTGGCTGAGCTACGGGCCCATCAGCAGTCATCGAAAATGATATTATTGCCTAAAGGCTATTTAAACCTGAGCCGGAATCTCTTTAACACCCCATAGTCTAATTGTAGCGGGTTGCTTACCGAGCTGCTCGATTATTTTATCGATTGCGTCGCTAGCCCCGCTGATGAGATTGCCTGATATCTCCGCGAGGCCTGCAACTAAATTCCCCATGCTATCCGCCAGGATATACGCTTCGCCAAGCCCTCTCACGCTTAAAACCACTAGAGCGTAATCTTTCAACAAGGTTAACTTTTCCTTAAACATATCCCCTACCTCCTTCCTCCCCCACGGCTGATTAAGTGTTACCCTCCCTATGAGGGTGGCATTCATAACAAGCGTAGCTAAGGTCGTGTAGTCTAGCAAGTGTTTCACTCTATCGAAAGACAACCTTGCTTCAACTCTAGTAACCTCCCTCCTCTCTCCTGCGACCTGTGTGACCGTAGTTGGGGCTGGTGTGATCTGGGGAGGTTTCACAGCAGCCGGGGGAGGTGACTCAGGCTTTTTACTCGAGATAGGTGCCTCAAACTCTACCAAAGGCGGTCTTTTAACAAAGTCCTCTATGTAGTCCAGCATATCCGAGGCGAAGTGACCGCAGAGATTTCTAATCAAGCTCTCGCATTCAAGCCTGACCTCGACATGTGTCGCAAACCCTATTCCTACAACTCTGAAGTGTATAGTGAATTTCAAATTACCTCCTTCTCCTCGAATAACAAGGTTCTCTTCGTTGAGAGGTTCGCTACGTATTTTTACGAACTCCCTCTGGTAGGTTCTAAAGCCTGTCCTAATACTCAACTCGGCTTCAATAGCATTCCCCTCGGATTTAACTATCACTACACGAGGGTTCCTAGAGAGAAACGTCTTTAAGTCCCAGAGGGCTGCGTAGACCTGTTTCTGCCTCCCAGGGGAGTAAATGGCCTTTTGCTGGCTACTCTTGCTCATAGCAAATTACCGGCATTAATTTCTCTAGTCAACCAAGGTTAAATCTTTTAAGCTTATGATTATAACCCCATGTTTATACAGGTAACAACAACGGCTCTCAGGAAAATGAATTTTCTTGCTCAGTAAGCACCCGAGACAAAGAGCTTAGCTTTCTCAGGCGTGTACACCCAGTCAGGCGGTAGTACTCCACGTGATTTATAGTATTTGACTAGCCTGTGAATCTTCGACTCTATTTCAATCAACCCTTTCTTACTATGATAATCTCTCGGATGTTCTTCCAAGTGTCTCCTCAGGTTGACAGCCCTCTTCATCAGGTTAAACAAGTCCTCTGGAATCTGCGGGGCAGTATTATGTTTGCGGAGTATCTCGACTACTTTCCTGCCAGTCACTTGCTTAACAAGCGGTATACCGAACTGGTCTCTAAGTATGATTCCGATCATTGAAGGAGAGTAGCCTTTTTTAGCTAGCTCAACTACGAGTAGCTCCACATCGCTCGGTGTCATGTCCAGTTTAAGCCATCTCGGTAAACCGGCCCTCGTTGGCCTGGTTGAATGAGACTTACCTCTATCCCTCTTTTTGTTCATTGGCATCAACCCCGGCTTGAATAATGATTAGGGTTAACATGGTTTTAAAATATTTCCGAGCGTGCTAGGTTTGCGTCATCAAGCTCTTCAATTTTGCTAAAGCGTTTGAGACGGATCTCGCTCTATGCGAGAAAACGTTCTTCTCCTCAATACTCATCTCACCAAATGTTTTCGTAGAGCCCTCAGGTATGAATATTGGGTCGAAGCCGAAGCCCTGGAAGCCCCTAGGCTCCTCGGCCAACCAGCCGCAGATCTCCCCGATCTCTGTGATCACATATGGCTCGTAGATTATTGTAGAGGCGGACTTGAAGCAGGCTCTCCTATCCTCAACACCCTTCATTAACTTGAGAATCCCATTTATCCCGATAGTTTTGTAGACGTAGTTGCTGTAAGGCCCGGGGAAGCCGTTCAGCACTTCAATGAACAATCCAGCGTCTTCGACTAAGATAGGCTTGCCTACTATAAGGTAGGCTAATAGAGCCGACCTCCTTGAAACCTCCTCGATGCTTTCGCTCTGGATTTCAACTTTCAACCCGCGTAGAGGCTGTATATCAAAACCCATCTGCCTCCCTATTAATTCCACTTCCCTGAGCTTATGTACGTTGTCTGTTACAAAGTAAATCGTTTTTTCAACTAGTGTAGGCCTCACGTCTCAGCTTCCTCCTGAGCCTCTCCTCAATATATCTGCCCCTCCTTCTAATGTCTTTCATTCTCTCAACGACTTCAAGGTATCCGGGGAAGGATGCTTGATACCCCTTCAGGAAAGCCTCGAATAATTCATCAGCTCTAGCCGGGGTTAGATTCCTTGTACTTCTATCAAATAAATGGAGGTCGATGGCGTACTCCTCCACGTCTCTACTGTAGCCAGAGAGCCCGAAGTCTATCAAGTATACTTCCTTTCTGTCTGTAATCATTATATTGGAAACTGTTAGGTCCCCGTGGTATATGCCGGATGCGTGCATTACACCTACCTGGTGTCCGATATCCTGGTAGATCTCCTTAAGAGTTTCTTCGCCCGCATCGTTGATAACATGGGAGAGCTTACGCCCCCTGATTAGTGTCATAACAATAACGTAGTTTTCCATATCGACTAAAATCGGTGTTGGAACTCTAAGCCCCTTAGCCAGAAGATCCGCCATGACTCTCACCTCCATTCTAGTCCTATACGACCTGAAAACCCTATCATACTCGGGATGCCTGTAGCTTCTGCTAACCCTGATCTTGACTACCACATCGACGCCCATTATACTACCACGGAATACAATTGACTCCGCGCCCTCAGCAATCTTCTCACCTATCGCCACGTTCACTGAACCCACGGTGCCTCAACCTCGTCGACTCTCCACCTCTGCCTAACATACGCTTTAGACGGCTCGACTACTATACCGTGAATAAAGTTGAGTAGCCCGGTGTAAGCTATCATAGCACCATTGTCGCCGGAGAACTCCTGTGGCGTAGCCTTGTAGACTACGTTGTGCTCCCCTGCCATCAACTCGAATTTCCGGTTCAAATACATGTTCGACGCGACGCCTCCAACCATTAGTATAGACTTCTTCTCCGTCGTCAAAAGAGCTCTCTCGGCGACCTCCACCAGCATGTTGAAAGCGGTTTCACGTAGGCTGAGGCAGATGTCTCCAAGCCTTTTCTTATCCACCCCACCTTCTCTTCGAGCTAGCTGTAGGGCGGCTGTAAGCAGACCCGAGAAGCTCAAATCATTGCCCTTAACCACGTATGGTAGAGGTATGAACTCGCTACCCCACTCCGAGCAGAGGTCCAGCGCATGTTTCTCCCCGACAACGTAAGGGGGCGCGATACCTATCTCTCTTGTAAATGTATCGAATAAATTCCCCAACGGTATATCCAGGGTTTCCCCGTAGACTCTGTAAGACTTCTCCCTGCCTGCTAGGATCATCGTGTTCCCCCCGGACACGTATACTACGACAGGGTCGCTCAAGCCTGAGACTAGTTTACCTATCTCAACATGCGCGACCGCGTGATTCACAGGTATTAATGGCTTTCCCAGACGTGAGGAGATGAACCGGGCTATTGTAGCTCCCACTCTTATACAAGGCCCCAGGCCAGGCCCTAACGCTACCGCAATAGAGTCAATCTCCTTAATCTTTAAGCCGGCTTGCGTCAAGGCCTCCTCAATAGCTTCCTTGGAGTTCTTCATGTGGGTTATCGATGCCTCTCTAGGGTGGATCCCACCTTTAGCCGGGACATACCTCTTATTCACATTCGCGAGAATACTAACCCTCCTGCCTCCATCGTATTCTACAATTCCCACGCCGAAAGTATGGCTAGTGGACTCTATGCCTAGTACAGCTATGCGCTCGCGTAGTAGAAGAGGGGGTTCGAAAGGGATTATGTAGATTACATTACCTGACATACTCCGTGTAACCGCACTTACCACAGTGCCATCTCGGAACAGGTTGTTTATGGAAAGCCATGAAACTCCCACATTTAGGGCACTTCCTGTTCCTCGGCTTTATATACCCTTTCTCCAGATCGAAGTCATAGAGTTTATGGACGTTAGCCATATCGCTCAACCACCTTGAGCCTGCTGGATATTCTGAAGGCCTTCCTCATTCCTCTTAATAATGTACTCGGGCTCAAAGAACCTGGCTCTCTCCGGGGAGTCATATATATGTGCTTTAACCAAGCTTACCCCTATCCCATGCTCTGTTTCAATTTTCCTTACATAGACATTCTCAACATTCACATTGAATAACTTGGCTAGCTCTGGTCTTAGAACCCCCCTGCTCGGAGTGCCCCCGCCTACGTGTCCTATCTTCACCACGACCTCCCTCCTCTTAACCAGCGGGTTGTATTTCTCCGAGACTATTTCACCGCTGTACCCAGCTATCTGGATACTCTTCCCCATCAGAGCACCCTTAAGCATTTAGGTGTTATATGAAATTATGGAGGGTTTTAATATTTTAATAAACTTCATAAGCCTAACTTTGTCAGCTACCACAACCACCACCCCCACCCCTGGTTGCCCGTAGGCTATAGTGCCCTCATCCATGTTCCACGCCAGCGAGGCTGTTAGTAGATCCTCCTCACCTACCACAAACACCCGCCCCTCTTTAACCCCTCTTAGAGTAGTTATTGAATGCAGTGAAACAGCACCCCTGGGATTGTATACTATCCTCCCGCACGGTCTACTATTGGTTAGCAAACCCCTCCTAGTCTTGCCATCAACCACCTTAATACGGGACTCCAATGTCTCAGATACTACATCACCCACACTGGCTGCAACCTCAAGCCCCTCCACCAGTCTACCTCTACGTGGAATGTAAAGCGTCCCCTGCGGGAGACCCATATTTGCCCTGAAATCCTCTCGTAGAGCGAGAGAGGGCAGTAGCAAATCATATAACCCTGATAGCGTATCTGCCGGGTCCCCCTAACCCGAGTTCTTTTGCCACGACAGACTTCGCTGGATCGATTACTATAATAACGCCCTCCCACTCCTCCGTGAACTCACGTGAGCCGCATACGGGGCAGATCTCGACTTTCTTATCCACGAGCGACCTACACTTACGGCACGCCTTGAACGGTTTGCCACGCGTCGACA
>WYEE01000080.1 GCA_009904025.1 Thermogladius sp.
ATCTTAGACTTATAGTAGCAGTATAGGAGTGAGGGTGGTTTAAATAGTTTCGAAACCAATCCTAGCCGGGAAAGGTAGTAGAGTCCTCTACATGGGTAACGAGGCAATAGCCAGAGGTGCCATGGAGGCTGGTGTCTGTTACTTCACAGCATACCCAGGGACGCCTTCGACAGAGATAATCGAGTCTATTGGAGAGGTGGCAAACGAAGTTGGCGTGATCGCGGAGTGGAGCGTCAACGAGAAAGTTGCGTACGAGTCTGCCTACGCTGCCGCCATAGCCGGTGTGAGGAGCTTAACCGCTATGAAGCATGTGGGGGTAAATGTCGCAGCGGACATACTGGTGAGCAGTGGTTATGCGGGTGTGAAAGCTGGCTTCATAGTTGTTTCGGCAGATGACCCCAGCGCACATAGTAGCCAGAACGAGCAGGATAATAGATGGTACGGGTATTTGGCGCATATACCTGTCATAGAGCCGAGTAGCGTGAGAGATGCCTACAGGCTAATTAAAACTGCTGTGGAGATCAGCGAGAAATACAAGCAGCCCATCATGTTTAGAACCACGACGAGAGTCAGCCATAGCAGGCAGTACATTGAGCTGGAGGATGATATCCCCGCCTCGAGGATTTGTAAAGGGTTCTTCGACAAGGATATCTCGAGGTGGGTTCTCATACCAGCCCACGCTAGGAGGTTGAAAGAACGGGTTGTCAAGCTGTGGAGGAGTATTGAGGAAACGGACTGGGGACCTCCTCTAGCTGAAATATATAACCCGGGTAAAAAGAAGGTTATCATAGCACCGGGAATAGCCTTCGCGCACATAGCCGAGTCCTTGGATAGATTATCCGCTTGGGGGGATGTGACTGTTCTGAAACTCAATTTAACAGCCCCTGTACCGGTTAAACCTGTGTTGAATGCGTCCTCGGAGGCAAGTGAAGTTCTCGTTGTTGAGGAGCTGGACCCCATAGTAGAGCTACATGTGAGAGACATCCTCAGCAAACACGGGGTTAAAGCGAGTGTGAGGGGTAAAGACCTCATACCTGAAGGAGGGGAGTTGAGTTTAGAGAGAGTTCTACCCGGCGTAGCTAAGTTTCTGGGGAAAAACTTGACGATCCCGCAGACGGCCAAGCTGGATGAGGAGGCCAGGATACCTCCTAGACCCCCGGTTCTATGCCCTGGATGCCCGCACAGATTAACATACTATATCCTGAAGACGGCTGCCAACAAGCTTAGACTCAGGAATGTCATCTACACGGGGGATATAGGTTGCTACACGCTGGGATACCAGAAGCCTTTTGAAACTCAGATGACCTGTTTCGAGATGGGCGGCTCTATAGGTGTTGCACACGGGTTGAGTAAAGTTGTGGAGGAGCCTGTTATAGCTGTGATAGGTGACTCAACTTTCTTCCACGCCGGCATACCGGGGTCCATTAACCTCGTCTATAACTACGGGAGGGCTATGATAGTTGTATTAGACAACTACACGACGGCCATGACTGGCCACCAACCGCACCCCGGGACAGGCCTAACGGCTACAGGCTCCAAGGCCCCTGTGGTTGAGCTGGTTGAAGTCTTGAAGTCCATTGGCTTCAACGTCTACGTGATAAACCCCCTCAATATAAGAGAGTCCCTCGATACTACTGTGAAGGCGCTAGAAGAATATCTCAGCGGAGGTAGGGTGGCTCTAGTTTCCCGGATGAGGTGCTCGCTTGAGGCTGGTAGGCTGTCGAGGGAGAAGAGGATTAGCCTACCCATCTATGCTGTTGACGAAGACAAGTGCACCGGTTGCATGGCATGCGTGAACCTGACAGCCTGCCCGGCGATAATCATACCCGAGAATTCGAATAAGCCTGTAATACTTGAAGACATGTGCCTTGGCTGCGGATTATGCGCATACGTATGTCCCTATAAGGCGATTTACGTGAAGAAGCCTGGTGACGAGGGGTGGGAGAAGCTCTACACTGAGAGAACTACCTCGTGAGGTGCCCGTGTTGCCTGGGAAGTTCAATATTCTAATAGCAGGCGTAGGCGGCCAGGGCGTTCTAACTCTTGGAAGCCTCATCGCGTGGGCGTCAACGCTCTCGGGTATTGACGTGACGGTTGCCGAGACACATGGCCTGAGCCAGAGAGGTGGCAGTCTGACAGTCCATGTGAGGCTGAACAACAACCAAGCGCCTCTCATACCTCCTGGCGAGGCCGATTTACTGATAGGTTTAGAAGTGATTGAGGCGGTTAGGTACTCATATTATACGGGAGATAGAAGCATTCTAGTCGTCAACAAACTTAGATTACCCCCACCTCTCACCAAGCCCCCTAGTTCAAGAGAGTTGGAGGAGAGCTTGAGGAGAGCTTTCCCGGGTAGGGTCTATTTCTACGATGCCGAAAAAGAGGCGAAGCATCTGCTTGGCTCATCTTTGTTCTCAAATGTCCTACTACTGGGCTACTCGATGGGTGTAGACGGGAGGTTTAGGAGTGTACTAGACCCGGCTAGAGTTGAGGAGGCTATTCAAGTAATTTTCTCGAGGAAAACCGCCGAGGCTAACTTAAGAGCTTTCAAGCATGGTTTAAGCCAGGGGTTGAGCGATGTCGCGGGAGGAGCTGGTGGACATCCTGGATAGGATACTAGAAGCGTTGGATAGGATAGAGGCTTTGATCGCTAGACTCAGCGTTAGCGAGGAGGCTTCAAAGGGTGTTGTCTACCAGATATACCAGAATTTAATCGAGGCTAGAGAGGGGGTTGTCAAGGCGAGGCTCATCGCACGCAGCCTCTCGTCGGCCAAAAGTGAGTGAAATGATATCTATCGGCCGTAGGGTTTTCGAGAACGTTAAGAGCGATATGATAGTCCACTACGGTAAGTTCAATGTGAGGGGTTTATGTGTAGCTGAGACAATAGTGTTGGTTGGAAGCGGCTCGGGGGATTGGATTGCGGGAGAAGACTGTGTGGTAATAGCTGAGAGAGGGCTCGTTAAACTAGGGAGGGTTGACTGCGTTAAGGCGTACCTACTCGGCTTAAACGGGAGAGTTATTGCAGGAAATGTCTCAACTCAAATGGGATTCATTAAGAAGGCTAGAATAGGTAATCTAAAAGCCGGCCTCGCACTTATAGGAGCTGAAACTATTGTATCCAATGCTTTTATCTCGAACGCCGTGTTCCTAGACCCGCATGTATGGTTTAAAGCCAAGCCAACCATTAATGTTGCTGAATACAAGTACCCTGCCCTCGAGTCATAGGGCGTTCTAAATGGATCTTATCGGGATAGACAAAAAGATTGTTGAGAAGACTGGTAGACTTCTGAAGAAACACTCCTTTAAACTACCTAAACTAGACGTCTTCGACCATAGATTCTACCCCGCAGCTGATGTAGGTAGAGAGGAGGTTGCTAGGTACCTGATCGTGATGGTCGCAATGGATCACCGGCTTAGCAGGCCTGGCAAACCCTACGAGGCATGTCTAGGCGACGGATGCTACCGTGGAGCAGACTTATTGTATAGACTTGGAAAACTAAAGTTCGATGAAGACCCCTCGTTCTTCGCCCCTGAAAGGCTCTCCACGATCAGGGTGGAGGAGGTTCTTAAATGGCTAACCGTAGGGGAGGCGTCTCCCCCCGATCCCGAGGTTAGAACCTTCTTACTTAGGGATATTGGTTTGAAACTGGAGAAACTGTGGGGTGGCTCCGCCCTAAAGCTAATAGAATCCACGGGGGGTAGAGTGAGGGGTGGCCCGGGAGATCCTGGGTTAACAGATTATATGAGGGTTTTTAGGGCATACGAGGATCCAATTGAGAAGAAGACTATGCTCCTGGCTAAATTCCTTAAGGCGAGAGGTATCTTCAACCCGATTCAACCCATCGATGTAGCCGTGGATAACCACCTGACAAGGCAGGCCCTGAGGCTAGGCTTCATTTCTGTCTCAGGCGAATTATGGTCAAAGATAAAGAGTGGGGTGGAGATAGATCCCGAGGAGGATATACTGCTTAGGTTAAGCGTTAAACTCTCCTTCAGACACCTGTCTTATTCGACCGGGTTACCAGCCGAGGTCCTAGACGACTTCTTCTGGCTCCACGGGAGAAGCGTGTGTTTAAGGGATAAGCCGGATTGCGAGAAATGTGTTTTCAGAACCGTCTGCACAGCCTATAGGAACAAGAGTTTTATGGTGAATGAGCCTGTCTACTACAATACATGGTATTACTAGGGGGGTTTAACCATGACCGGTGATGTCAAGCTGAGAGACATACTAGCGATGGGCAGGCTTGAAAGGATCGTCATGGAGTATTTTGTCAAGAACATTAGCGTCGGCGAGATAATCGCTCTGATAGAGCTTAGAGAGGAGGTTAAGAGGCGGATAGCGAGAGGTGAAAGAGACCTGGTTCCGGAGCTAGACGACGTTGTCATTGAGAGAGAGATCTCGAGAATCATATCCAAGCTTATTTCAGCAGGTTACCTGGAGTACAAGGGTGGGGTCTACAACCTCTCGAAAGCCCTTATAGAAGAATTAAAGAGGAGGTTCAACAGACTGGATCCAGGTGTGCCTAAGAACCTGGAAAACATCTAGCCCGCCTGTATTTTGAGTGCGGGCTATCACGTTTAATGTCTCTACGCTCTAAACTGTAAACAGAGGCCCGATCAAGCTAACCGGTTAGCTTGAGAAGCCTGTGAGGGAATGAGTTTCACTCAGCGTTTCTCAAGGTGTGGTATAACCGGGTAATGTAAATTCGGGTCGACATCAGCCCTTGCGGTGTATCCGAGTATACGTTTTCGAATGTTGACCAGGAATTAAGGGGGTGTATTTGCGGCTAGGTCCGAGCCAACCCTCTCCATTCATGGGCTAATCGCCTCACACACCAGCTATTTTTCAACTAGCGACCACGGAGACCGGGGGAAACGGGTTAAATTGCCTCTGTTAGTGTAATGGTACTAGGATTGTTCTCAGGCAGTTTTTCTCGAGTTTATAGTATAGTTTGAGAATCTTCTCGGAGTCTCCTCTTAGGAGGAATATGTTCACACATGTGTTATCTGTGTGACTGTGCTGGTAGCTTACAATGACGTCTTTATACTCCTCGAGGCTTAAACCCAGCTCCCCCTTTGTGATTGCCAGGCACACCCCTAGACAGTTATGCCTCTTCTTATAGTGCTTGATGGACGCTATGTAGTTTCCCAGTGCTGAAGCCACTACGCTCGACCTGTCAACACCGCACTCACGGCTAACGTCGTCGAGCTCGCTCGCAAGGTCTTCGGGTATGCTTACCCCGAATCTCCTCCTCAAATCCTCTTCACCAGCAAACTAAATGCATACACGAGAAGCATGAGCAAACCGGCTACACCTGGCGGCGGCAGATTGAATATTATACTGAGGTGTAGGCCTATAAGGCTTGAGGCGACGCTAGACAGCACCGCTGTTTGGACAGACGCCTTATAGCTCTTCGCGATGGAGAATGCTATGGCCGGAGGCATTAGTATGAACACGTGCTCCATAATATAGCCCGTGACCTTCAACATGCCGACTGTATTTAAGCCCAGCAACGTGTATGCGAGCAGGTCGTATACTCGTGTGTCAACCCCCGCGATTTTGATTGCCACTCTATCCAACCCTATTGAAGCCTGCTCATGGTATGTTAGGATGAAGGCTGAGACTGTGAGCAACATTATTGCAAGGCATGAATACACCTCAGCCTGGGACGCTAGCAGGGGGTCACCTATGATCAATCCCGCGAGATTGTATGGAACCGGCACTCTCGTTAATACAAGGTACGCCGCTATAACGCTGAGGGACGTCGAGGAGCCCACGAAGATTGATGTAGCTATGGATGGCTCTACTTGTCTGTGTATCATGTAGCCCACGGTATACGTGAGGGCTAGCCCCATCGCGATAGATGAGGGTATTTCGACACCACTACCTAGAAAGGCTGACAATAGGATACCTAATGTCACTGCGAGGAGGCTTACATGGGGCATCTCAGCCGCCAGGTAGAATATTCTCCTGTAGGCGACTATAATGCTGACCAGGGAGAAGCTGAATGAGGCGGACGCCACTACCAGAACCCAGTAAGGGTTGTATAGTAGTGAAAGGCCCACTGCGTAAATCGTGATCGCGGCCGCTAGGAGCAACTTCATCTCCACTTCTTAGCCACCACCTGATAGACTGTTAGAACCACAATTATCGCGGCAGCTACACCTACTAGAACAATGCCCATCCAGGGTAGCGCGGTTGAGGGTGAGATAGTGGTTGACGTGGGGCTTGGAGGATTGCTCGAAGAGGTGTTCGACATTTGCTCCAATATGAAATTGTATTTGTCTAGCATTGAGTTGGGGTATGTCTCACTGTAGAGTTCAATAATCTTTACACCGTACAGCCTAGCCCAATCCTCAAGCTGGTGGCTTGCAGTTGGGTTATCACTACCGTAAGATGTAACTAGAACATAGCTTACACTCCCGTTCGCCATCAACGACCTGAATATAGACACCTCCTCGGGGGTTGTAGGTAGCCCCTCCTCCTTTACAAGTAGGCCTATTAAATCCAGTCCAAGCCACTTAGCGACATACACCGTGTAGGGAAGGTCTCCTACGGCGACTCCACGCAGGCGTGGTGCCGTGGTAAATAAGTCAGCAACTTTCTCAGCAATATTTCTAGCCTTCTCCATATAGCACGACGCCTCAGTAGGATTTAGAGCCGCGAGGGTTTGAGATATATTTCTCACGAAGAGGAGGTAGTTTAACGGATAGTAGGTGGGCATATGGTAGTTCGGTTGTCCTGTAGAGGGGTTGACAACCACCGTAAGCCCCGGTATCTCGAGGATGTTGACTAAGACCCCTTTCAACACGCCCGCCCTCCACAACTCCTCAATCTTAATCTCGAACCCTGTGTGCCCTGTGGATACAATGAGATCCGCTGACTCCAACTTCTCGATATCGCCTGGGGTTAGAGAGTACTCATGAGGATCCACTCCCGGCGGGAGAAGGCTTTCCACAACATCGCTCCCGCAGACAAGGTTCCCGACATCATACGTCAAGCCTGGGAAAGTAGTTACAACCCTGAGACCCCTGGGGCCCTCCGAGTTTACAGGGAGAGGGGAAACAGCGGAAATCAATGCTATCATCAATAGGTAAGCGACCCTCAAGCCAACCCCTTATGCACAATCCTCAACGTAGGTTTAAAAATCTTGTGCACAATAAGGAAACCACGGGGGAAGGCTTGGAGATAGATCTCCTGGATTTGAGGGTTAAGAGGGATAGCACCCTTGTCTTCGATGGTTTAAACCTCGAGTTCAAGGGTCCCGGGCTCATCCAGGTTATTGGTCCCAACGGGGCTGGGAAAACTACTTTATTCCTCACAATGCTTGGTTTAATAAAGCCAGTCAAAGGGAGGGTCATCTACGATGGCGTCGATGTGACAGGTAGACCCGAGATGCTTAGGGGCAAAGTCGGCTATATGCCCCAGGTATTTGACGTCGACTTTAACACGCCTTTCACGGTGTGGGAGCTCGTGGACTGCTGTTTCAGGATGCATAAGCCGTGGCCTAGATTATTGGTTCGAGACTATGCGGCTGTTTCCGAGGCTCTTGCCAAGGTTGGTTTAGGTAGAGATGTTTGGCATAAGAGAATCTCTGACTTATCAGGAGGTGAAAGACAGAGGGTTTTCCTTGCGAGAGCCCTCGTTTTTGATCCAGAGATGCTGGTGCTAGATGAGCCTCTAGCCAACATCGACCCGAATGGGAGAGCTGTGATGGCCGAAATTATAGGGGGTTTAAGCAGGGACAAGCTTGTTATAGTCTCCTCCCACGACCCGGGGATAATGTTGAAGTGGACTACCAGGATACTGATTTTGAATAAGAACTCATATGCTTACGGCAAACCAGAGGAGGTTTTAACACCTGAAGTACTAAGCAAGTTCTATGGGTTTGGATGGGAGGTTGTCGAGAAGAGAGTCCAAATATATGACTTCCACAGGTAGAGGCAATGCTCCAACTTTGAGACTGCTCGAGGGCGAGGTTGTAGTTTACAACGGTTTGGGCTGGATTGTAAAGGGGTATCAGCACCCTGAGAAAAGCGTCATCGCGTATCCAAGATATGATTTGCTTAATTGGAGGAAGCTGGGGAACCACGAGGCTACGAGACTCATCGAAGAACACGCTGAGTGGTGGGGTTGCCTGAAGGTCAAGGCACCCCTCCTACCCCTAGATAGCATCGCTAAATACCGACCGGCGATGATGGTACCGAGTCCGGTTGAAGAGATAACATGGATGCTGGAGTTAAGCCCTCTTCAAGTTGAGGTTTCCGGCAGCTACCTTGTCAACCCCGAGGCGGCGGGGGATATTGACGTTGTCGTGTACGGGGCCACCCTTGAAGTTGCCGACAGGATTAGGCTTCTAATCGAGAGAGAGGTGTTTAAGAGGCCTAGTCTGTGGATTCTCTACAAAGAGTACACTATTAAACACATTGGAGCACTTGACGTAGAGACGTACCTTGCCTCGAAGTCGAATACTATCCTCAGCCTAACTCTTGGAGGCAAAACCGTGAACCTCAGGCTCTACGGGTTTGAGCGTGGCTTCAGCATGTGTGTCGACGCTGTGGAATCAAGGAGGGGTTTCAGGGGGATAATAGAGCTCATCGATCAAGCAAACCCTATACTTCCCTCTCGGAGGAAGGCAGTGTTCGAGGGGGGCGAGGCCTACTTTGAAACCCACAGGGAGCTTTACGCCGAGTTACCACCTGGACTCTACTACGTGGAGGGCGATTTAGAGGTGAGGAAGAGCGGTGTGTACATTGTGGCTGATAGAGGCAGAGTGGTGGGAGTTAAAGGGGAAGGGGTGAAAAAAGGAGGGTAGCCTGGTTTAAACAGTTTTATGGCTTCACACCGGTTTTCTTGATAATACCGTAGACGTAGTCGGGTGTTAACGGGTGCTTGCTGACCAGTTTATTGGCTTCTCTACTCCTCAACGCGTTCGCGACAGCGTTGGCTATCGAGGGAGCTATAGCCACTATAGATGGCTCGCCTAAACCTTTGGCACCGAAGGGGGCTCTATAGTACCCTGCCTCGACGAAGTATACGTTGAATTTCTCGGGCGTGTCCAACGCGGTGGGTATGTGGTAGGTGCTCAAGTTGGTGTTAAGCAACCTACCCTCCGAGTCGTAGTACAGATCCTCCATTAATGCGTAGCCCATGCCCTGTATGTAGCCTCCGATCGCATGGAGCTCGGCGCCCGTCTTGTTCACGACTCTACCTATATCATACACCGTCGTAGCCTCCTTCACTCTTACAACACCAGTCTCCAAGTCTACTTCTACATCACTGACAATAGCGCCGAAGGTGTATGTGAAGTAGGGGGCTCCGGTCCCTGTCTCCTCATCCCACTCCGCTGGGGGCGCCCTGTAGTACCCGAACTCCTGTAATGGCACGCCTTTCCAGAACGCCTGCTCCACGAGCTCCCTCCAGGTTATAGTGTGCGAGGGATCGTCTCTACAATACACCTTGGGAGCCTCTATGACAACTTCTTCGGGGCTCTTGCACCCGAGTAGACTGGCCGCAAGCTGGTCTAGCCTCTTCCTCAGCTTGTAGGCTGCTACAAGGGTCGCGTTCCCGCCCATTGCCGTGGACCTTGAGGCGACGGTGGGGCCTGCGTCAGGGGTGGCTGATGTGTCGGCCAGCTCGACCTTAATGTAGTGGGGTGGAACACCGAGCACCTCAGCGAGGATGTTTATTAAACCTTGAACAGCTCCCTGACCCATGTCTGTTAGACCTGTCCTGAAGATGATTGAACCGTCCCTCTGTATTATCACGGAGGCACTTGAGTAGTCCGCCCCCTCCGCCCCAATGCTATTCCCATGATAGAAGACAGCTATTCCGATACCCCTCCTTACGGGCCCCTTCAAGGAGGCGTACAGCCTCCTCTTCTCATACCACCCGCTTAACTCGACAGCCTTTTTAATAGCCTCCTCTAAACCGACGCCGTGGTCTAGCAACTGTCCGTGGACAGTTCTATCACCGTTCCTGAGGATGTTCTTTAG
>WYEE01000015.1 GCA_009904025.1 Thermogladius sp.
AAAGAGTATAGGCGATTAGAGACGGGGAGTGAAGCAGGCAGTTTTATCCCCCGGTAAACCACTGCAATTACGCTGGAGTGAGTTGTTGCCTCCAGCTACTCTTCCTCTGGTTAAGGCGAGTGGGTTTCAGGCGGGGACTGGTGAGGGGCATGCCACGTGCTTGGTTTGCGAGAGGAGGTGCAGGATACCTGAGGGGAGGGTCGGAGCCTGCTGGAACTTCAAGAACGTGAACGGCACTATATATCCAGTAGCCTACGGGCTACTAAGCGCTGTTGAGCTCAGGCCAATAGAGATTAAGCCATTATTCCACTACTGGCCTAACTCGATCGCCCTAACCTACAGCGGCTACGGTTGCAACTTCTACTGCCCATGGTGCCAGAACGACCATCTAAGCTTTAGTAAACCCCCTGTTAAAGGGGAGAGTGTCCCGCCTGAGAGGCTTGTGGAGTTGGCGATCCTGCATAGTGCGGACGGGTTGTCGGCTAGCTTCAACGAGCCTGCCACTATAATCGACTACGTTATAGACGCAACCATAGAGGCGAGGAAGAGAGGCCTCTATTCTATGGTTGTAACCAACATGTATTACACTACTATATCCCTCAAGGGCTTAATCAAGGCGGGTGTAGATGGTTTCTCAGCTGATATCAAGGGCTGTCCGATGATGAAGAGGGCTTTAAGCGGCGTGAACCACGAGGTCGTGTTCAGGAATGCGAAGATGGTTTTAGATGCTGGAGGGCATGTTGAGATGGTCTACCTGGTTGTGACAAACACTAATGACAGCGAGGAATGCTACAAGTGGATTATAGATAGACACCTAGACTACCTTGGAGAAGACGTGCCCCTCCACGTGAACAGGTATTACCCCGCGCACAGGTGGGTTGAGCCCCCGACGCCTCTAGAGAAGTTGATGGAGATAAAGAAGTACGCTGAGTCAAGCGGGCTGAGGTACGTGTATGTGGGTAATGTAGGTAGCAGCGAGCTCGAGACCACGAGGTGCCCGAGGTGCGGTAAAACACTAGTGGTGAGGAGGAATTACAGGGTGGTGAGCTTCAACATGGTTTACGAGGAGGGGAAGTATAAGTGCCCGAGGTGCGGGATGACTATCACGATAAAGGGTAGGTATATACCATGAGTCAGTGGGAGGAGATTCGCTCATCTTTCACGGCGACCGAAAGCTCATCATCAAAACCTAGATATAGCCCGGCGCTGTTTTTAATTAAGCAAGGGGTGGTCAGGTTTACACGGGCTATTCAACTCGCCCCCAGGCACCAGGCTCGCGTTAATGGGTAACGAGGCTATAGCCCGCGGAGCGTTCGAGGCAGGGGTCAGGGTCGTCACGGGGTATCCCGGCACGCCTTCAAGCGAGGTAATCATGACCTTCCACGAGGAGGGGCAGGGGCTACCGATCTACGTTGAGTGGGCTGTCAACGAGAGGGTTGCGTTCGAGATAGCCTACGGGGCGGCGCTGGCTGGGGTGAGGGCACTGGTTACAATGAAAGCACCAGGGCTGAACGTAGCGAGCGACCCCATTGTCTCAGCAGCATACTCAGGGGTTGAGGGAGGGCTAGTCGTGCTCGTCGCAGACGACCCGGGTCCACATACAACTCAGACAGAGCAGGATAGCAGGTGGTATGCCAAGCTGTCTAAGCTACCAATGTTCACGGCTTCAACTCCAGCTGAAGTGAAAGACACTGTGAAGAAGTTGTTTAGACTAAGCGAGGAACTAAAGCTACCCGTAATACTCCGCACGACCACGAGGCTCAACCACGCTGTCGGGGAGGTTGTTCTCGGCGAGGTCGAGGTACTGAACCCCAGGCCCTCCTTCAGAAAGGATCCGCCGAGGTTCGTCAGGGCGGGGATGAGATGGAACCTTGAGAGGCATATCTGGTTGGACAATGTGTTAGCTAGAGTTGAAGAGGCCGCGTCGAAGCTCTCGTTTAACAGCGTGGAGGGTGGGGGAGACCTCTGTGTCGTGACGGAGGGCGTGGCTTTCACCTACGTCAAGGAATCCCTCGGGGAGATCGAGGGTAGGAGTGTGAGGGTCATTAAGGTAGACCAGATCTACCCGCCGCCGAAATCCTTCCTGAGGAGGCATCTAGCTGAGTGCAGGAGAGTACTCGTGGTAGAGGAGCTGGATCCCTACCTTGAATCCGAGGTTAAGAAGATCGCCTTCGAGGAAGGGCTCAAGTTTGAGGTCGCCGGCAAAGAGGAGGGGTTGCTCCCCTTTGAGGGAGAGTTGAACCCAGCCCTCGTGAGGGAGGCTTTATCCAGGTGGCTTAACGTAAACACTGGGAGCAAGCCCCCGAAGCAATATGAAGCGACGGTGCCCGAGAGGCCTCCACCACTATGCCCCGGTTGCCCGCACACCTTCAGCTACCTCGCCCTCAAACTAGGTATCGCTAGGGCGGGCTTCAAGCTGAGCGAGGTTCCCGTTTTCGGCGACATCGGGTGCTACGCTCTAAGCGTTAACAAACCGATTGAAGCCATTTGGACCGAGCATAGTATGGGGGCGAGTATTTCGATGGCCATGGGTTTGAAGATAGCGGGTTATGATAAGCCGGTTGTAGCCACGATAGGGGACTCAACCTTCTTCCACGCGGGCATACCAGCGCTGATAGAAGCCGTGCACAAGAGAGTTGACCTATTAGTGTTGGTACTAGACAACAGGGTTGTAGCCATGACGGGGCACCAGTCAACTCCATCATGGGAGGTGACGGAGTCCGGTAGGAATGCCAGGAGGGTTGAGATAGTTGACGTGGTTAAGTCGATCGGCGTCGACGAGGTAGTAGTCGTCGACCCATACGACCTCGACAAGATAGTTGAAGCAGTCTCCTCGTTGATCAGAAGACCCGGGGTGAAGGTGATTGTAGCCCGGCACCCGTGCCGGCTAATGGAGGTGAGGGGGCTGAAAACAATTAGGAAATTCAGGGTTATAGAGGACAAGTGCACTGGCTGTAGAGCGTGCGTGAACGTCACGGGTTGCCCGGCTCTATACTTTGAGGGCGGGAAAGTGAGGATACTGGGGGACGATTGCACTGGATGCGGCTTGTGCGCGAGGTTCTGCCCCTACAACGCTATAGTGGAGGAGGACGGGGGTTGAGGGAGGTCGTCAACATCCTGATAGCCTCGGTGGGGGGTCAAGGGGGCTTAACACTATCCAGGATCATCGCGGAGGCCTCCGTGATACAGGGCTTGAGCGTGAGGACTGGCGAGACCCTGGGTATGGCGCAGAGGTTCGGTAGCGTCCTAAGCTTCGTTAGAGTGGGTGAGAGAGTTTTATCCCCGATCTTCGGCCGAGGCGAGGCAGACTTCCTACTGGGCCTGGAGTTAGTTGAGACGTTGAGGGCTGTGGGGTATTTGAGGAACAGTGGGTTGGCGATAGCCGCCGACGAATACAAGCCGCCGGTCATTAGTAGCCTAAGGCCCGCCCCGGGCTGGAGTAAGGATAGTGTTGCCAGGACTTTAAAAGAGGTGCTTGGGGACGGGCTACTGCTCATCCCGGCTAGGAGGCTGGCCGTGAAAGCCGGGTCACACAGAGCTATCAATGCGGTTCTGCTAGGAGTCCTGAACGCTTCAGCACAACTATTCACCCACAGAGTTGTAGAAGAGGCTATCAGCCGAGTCCTACATGGCAAAGCCGTTGAAATATCCGTGAAAGCCTACTACGAGGGCTTCAACTTATACAAGGAGTCGATGAGAGAGGGGTGTAGAGGAGGGTAGGGGTCTTGGAGATAAGGCTCTGCGTAGGCACTTTAAACCCAGCTAAGATTAGAGGTGTAGTATCCGCTTTCGAAAACTACTTCAAGGTAGCCGATGTCAAGGGATTCAGGGTTGAAACCGGCCTCCCCCCGCAACCCATCGGACTAGACTACATTATTAGAGGAGCCGAGCTGAGGGCTAGAGGGGCTATGAAAGAGGGCTGCGACTTCAGCGTGGGTGTCGAGGCAGGCTTCTACGAGTTGAACTCAGCGTTCTACGATGTTGAGGCAGCGTACGTTGTCTCGAGGGAGCACGGCGAGTCATTAGGCTTCTCCCCGTCCTTCCCCGTCCCAAGGTGGTTTGTAGATGAGATAAAGCGGGGTAGGTTTAGAGAGCTGGAGGAGATAGTAGACTACCTTTTCTCAACGAAGAACATCGGGGATAAAACAGGGTTTATATCAATCTTGACTAAAGGGGTGGTGGTTAGATCCGAGCTCTCAAAGCTCGCAACACTAATGGCTTTAACGAAGATCTTGAATAAAGACCTGTATGAGAAGCCTGTTGAAGGCTAGCTCTTCCTCTTAGCTGAAACATACTTATCTACCTCCTCGGCAGCCCTCTTCCCATCAGCCATAGCCTCAACCACTGTCGACTCCCCTCTAATCGCGTCGCCTCCAGCGAAGACGCCGGGGATGCTTGTCATCAAGTGCTCGTCCACTACAATAGTCCCGTCCTCCCTGAACTTCAAGCCTGTTTCAGCCATTAGCAGCTTATTCGGCTCCAACCCTATGGCTATTACCACTGTGTCAGCCGGTATCTCCACAAACCTCCCAGTCCCCCTAATCCTCTTCTTACCCCTCCCGTCCACCTCGCCTGTAGGCTCCATCACCTCGAACTTGACTGCTTTAACAAACCCGTTCTCATCGCCTATGAACTCGACTGGCTGGAGGTAGTACTTGAATTCAACGCCCTCCTCCTCCGCGTGGAGCACCTCATCCCTCCTCGCAGTCTTCAACATGTCTTCTCTACCCCTCCTGTAGACGATTACAGGCCTGCTACCCATCCTCAACGCAACCCTAGCAGCGTCGATACCCGTGTTCCCCCCACCTATGATAACTGTGGTCCCACCTACGGTGATAGGTGTGTCCCATTCGGGGAACAAGTTTGCCCTCATCAAGTTGACCCTTGTGAGGAATTCGTTCGCCGTGTAAACGTTGTTTAACTCAATGCCCGGTATCTCGAGCATCTTTGGGGCGCCGGCCCCAGACCCTATGAATACAGCATCGTAATCTCTCGTGAGCTCGCTTAAAAGGACTGTTTTGCCGACAATATGGTTTAACTCAAAGACCACCCCTAGCTTCTCGAGCTTCTCAACCTCGTTCTCCAACACGCGCCTAGGCAACCTGAACTCGGGTATACCGTATGCTAAGACCCCGCCAGGCTTGTGTAGAGCCTCATATACGACGACCTCGTATCCCTTAAGCCTCAGCCAGCCCGCGACTGATAAGCCCGCCGGCCCGGAGCCCACTACTGCTACCCGCCCTCTAGGAGCCCCCTTAACCATCATCCCCTCTAGGATTTTTTCCTCTAGCCCAGTCTCCCTCGCGTAGTCCCCTATAAACCTCTCCAGCAACCCGACCGACACTGGTTCACCTATTTTACCCACAACACAGTTGCCCTCGCAGAACCATTCCTGCGGACACACCCTACCTGTTATCGATGGGAAGAGATTGTCCTCGTAGACTGCTCTAACCGCCTTCTCGATATCCCCCTTCACTATGTTTTCGATGAAAGAGGGTATCTTGACGTGGAGCGGGCACGACTTAGAACAGGGTGCGAACCACAGGGGGCATTTCAAGCATCTCCCGGCTTCCTTGACGGCTGTCTCGTAGTCGTATCCTTCGACCACCTCGTTGAAGTCCCTCACCCTAGCATCCGGCGGCCTCACCTTCGGCGGGAACCTCTTCTTCACAACGCGGGACAAGCCTCCCACCTCACCTTGCGAGGTATTTCTCCAAGGCCATCTTCTCAACCCTCTTGAATCTGGCGTCTCTTCTAAGTACGTCATCCCAGTCCACGAGATGGGCGTTGAACCAGGGGCCGTCTCTACAAGCGTAGGCTATCCCCCCGTTGTACCTCACTCTACATGAGCCGCACATGCCTGTCCCGTCGACCATGATCTGCCTTACGAGCGTGTAGACCCTGACGCCCCTAGCCGTGGTCGCCTCAGCCAGTTTCTTGAGGCTTGGTAGCGACCCTCCAGCGTATACAGCCTTCACATCTCTCCTCGCAAACAGCTCCCCAAGCAGGTCTATGAAATGGCCTTTGAAGCCCGCGGATCCGTCTAATGTAGTAACATAGTGTTCGTCCACTAGCTTCTTAGTCAGATATTTATCGGGGTAAACCTCGTTCTCGCTCTTGAATGTCTGGATGGAGATAACCTTGTTCCCCAGCCTGCTCAGCTCTACTGCCAAGCCGAGTTGCTCAGCGTGACCGCACACAGCGTCGGAGGCTAATACGACTGTCCCGTAGTAGGCGAGTGGAGCCGGGTTACCTAGCGGGCCTGCCACCGCGTAGATGCTGTCGCCTACACTATACTCCCTGTACAGCTGGGTGGACGTCTTGCCCAGTTTCTTAATGAACATCCCGACCCTGCCGTCTTCGACGGTCGCAACAGACATCGGGATGCGCTCCCCCCTCTCACTCACCATGATTATCACGAATTGACCCGGCCTCCAATGCCTCACTACATGAGGGGCCTCGACCTCTATGTAGTAGTCCTGGTCATTCAAGTCCTCCTTCCCGGTTATCCTGTACATAATGACACCATTTGGTTAACCTAACGAATACTATATGACTAGAGGTATATAAATAACTGCCTGTAAACTAGTTCGCGTATATATGCATTAAAATTAGGATGTCAAAGCCTCGCCACTCACTATCTTGCCAGGGTGCAGGGGAAACGTGACAGGGTTCACCCAGGGGAGGCGGAAGCCATGAGGACTACTTGCCTTCACTGCTTAACCCTAAAGTTCCTCAACAGGTAAACAGCCCCCTCGTACTCTGTCTTCGAGAGTAGCTTCTCCCTGACAAGCCCCTCTATAAGCCCAGCTGGGTCTCCAACCCTGCCCTCCAGTGCCTTTAAAGCATGCTCGTACCTCAGCGGGTGGACAGCGGTGGTGTTCAGGAGCCAGGTAGCGGGGTCTCCTCCTATGATTCTGGGAGGAGGCTCAGGCATGTTGAGCAACTCCACCCTCCCCTCCCCGAGAGCCCTCTTGAACTCCTCGTACGCCTCTATTAAATCCCTCTCCGTCGGGGGCTTCACGAAGGGTTCCGCGGGGGGCCTTATTGGTATGGATATGTAGGCCTTGGAGGGGTTCAGTTCCCTGAGGAATAGGGCGATCTCCCTGTAATCATCACTACTCGTGTTTAAACCTTGGACAAGCATGGTCTCAGAGATAAGCGTCTTCTTGTAGCCTCTCGCGAACTCTCTGAGCCCCTCAAGTATCCTGTCCAGCCTGAGAGACGGGTGGGGCCTGTTGACCCTCCTCCAAACACCCTCCCTCACGGCGTCGACTTTAACCGAGACTACGTCGGCGAGCTCCAGATCCCTGCGCACCTCCTCAGCCCAGAGGAGGGATGCGTTTGTTAGCACGGCTACCCTGGCATCTGTCTCCCTCTTAACGAACTCTATGATCCTACCCATACACGCGTCTAGAGTGGGTTCCCCGTCGGGTACGAAAGTCACGTAGTCGACGCTACCCTTGTTTCCCGCCAGGAACCCCACTATCTCGCCCGCCACCTCCCTCCAGTCATAGAAGCACTTCCTCTCCACGGTGAGATTATTCGTCCGGCCCAGCTGGCAGTAGACGCAACTGTAGGAGCATGTCTTGTAGGGTATGTTGTTGACACCGAGGCTACGGCCGAGCCTCCTAGAGTAGACTGGGCCGAAGACATACCTCGCCGTATGAACACCAGTATAACAAACAGTTATGAAAGGCTATATATCTAGCTGGGAACCATTCTCCCTGCCTCACGGTCTTATAGGAGTTCAAACCTCGATTATCTCACCTGGTTGTATAAACCCCTTGCACCACCGCTCGTAGGCTTCAGGGGTTGCAACGTGTAGTTGTATCGGCGTGTCCAGGAGTTCTTTATATACCGCCACCATCATATCGTATTTCAAGCTTATTTTCTCCGTGACCACGAGTATATCTATGTCACTGAGAGCAGTGTATCCCCCTTACAACAGAGCCGAAGACGTACACCCTCGCATTGGGGTCTATCCGCACCACTATTTCCTTCACTTTCCTGGCTACGGAGCGGTAATTCCTCAAGTAATCTAGATTTGATTTATATTGATTCGACAAGAGGTTTAAACACCTCTAATACAAATTTGTTCAAATCCCTAGATCCGTCTCCCCGAAACTCACGCTGACCCTCTCTTTATGGTATAACGACCATATTACTAAAAAAGCGTCTTATCCCGTGAATACCTCGGCTGGACTCCTACTCAAACTTGCTCTATGATCTTCAAAGCCCTACAGGCTACGGGAGCGGGGTGTGACGATCAACGTGTAAGAGGTCTACAGCGGACTAAATACTAGAGTAATCTGGTAAACTTGGCTTCTTTGAGGAGCGAGAGCTCCTCTCTTCTAAGCAGGTGTATTTCAAATGGATACCACCATGGAACACCCTTGTTCTCCATAACACTCCAAATCTTGTCTACAAGCCTAGCCCTCTCCAACCCGCTCTTGGGAACCTCGCTTAAAATAATGGCTATGTCAATATCGCTACCGACGGTTAGTTTGCCGTTTACAGCTGAGCCGAAGACGTATACTTCTACGCGATCGTTGAAAACCTCCTTAACAGCCTCGACGAGTACACCTAGGTATTCACGCCATTTAAGGAGCTCCCTGAGCTTCCAAGCCTGTAATTCGACAATTTTATCCATGCTAGGAGAAGACATTATGCTCAACTACCTCGATAACCCTGAATAACTCCTCTACAGCCCTTAAAGCTTTCTCAACATCGACTCTCTCGTAAGTTTTCGCTAAATATCTAGCACCTATGTAAGCATCCTCGAGAATTCTTAAACTATCTCTCCACAAAGAAGCATACTCTGAAACCATGCTCGACAACTCTCTCTTCCCTAGAGACTCGAGGTATTTTATTATAACACCCAGGAGCTCTCGAACTCCATGCTCTCTCGGGATAAAATCTAGAAGCCTGAGGAGAAGAGCCTTTAATCGTAGCTGAGCAGCCTGCTCGAGAAAAAACACCCCGAAGTCGTAATCACCCCTTGCTATGGCTTCCTGGGCGTAATTATAGAATAGTCTGCTACGCCTGAGAAGAATCTCAACATAACTGTACGTTCTCATTCTTCTCAATCCTCGTCACGTACCTGTAAAAAAATCGTCTGCCCCAATATTATTTATCTCGCGAATCCCGTTATAATCCTCTAGATATCGCGGGGCCGTCTCACTCTCGTAGATGAGTTGATCCAACTACCTGATCACCTAAAATAGTTTCAGATGTTGACAAAGCTTTTCACACCTGTTTTGCGGTTTTATATAAGGTTTACAAGGTTATGGTTACCATGAATACTTGATGAGATCTCTTTGCGAGGGGTGTAAGCCCCCGCAGGTTTTCCAAGGACGGTAGTTCTAGATGTGGAGTCCCTGTAAGGCGCTGAAATCGAGGCGGATGCTGGCCCAAGAGGTGGGTTAGGAAGTGGGGGGAATAATAAGGCGATATGAACACGTACCGGAGCCGCTTCCTATAGGTGGGAGAGGTGCGTCAATAATGTTGCTGACGCGGCATTGGAGAGAAGGGAGAATAGGACGATTAGGGCTGGGGATATACCTGCTAGGTAGAGGGCTGTGAAACCCCCGACCATCCAGGCTAGCCCGAAGAAGAGGCTCACCAAGCCGTAGGCCAGGGGCCTCAGAGACCTGTCTACAACCCTTACGAGGGCGGCTCTCACAATGCTCTCCTCACCGCTCATCACAATACCC
>WYEE01000052.1 GCA_009904025.1 Thermogladius sp.
AGGGTCATAGACATGCGTGAGGTTGAGACGGTCGACGGGTTTAAGATATTCGAGGAGGATCTAGGGTGGGCCCACTTGAGGTTCTCTAGGACTGAACCGGTGTTGGAGATAATTGTAGAACCAATTGAGGATGGGAAACTGGAATTGCTTGCGAAAACAATACTTGACCTTGTGGAAAGGGTTAAACAGAAGATTTAAAGCACTCTACTCCTATTTGTTATCCTCGCGCCTGCTTTAATTAAAAATAGAATGCGTGGTATAGGTGTTTTAAATGGTCAGGATAGTTGTGTTGAACGCTAGCCCTCATGCGAATGGTGCTACAAGCAAGCTTGCTAGAATAGCTGGTAAAGGTGTTGTAGATGCCGGTGGAGAGGTCGAGTATCTAAGACTGTATGATTACAGAGTTGAGCCTTGTAAAGGGTGCGTGAGCGAGGATGTAAAGAAGTGTTACTTCCCATGCCCCGCTTACCAGGACGATTTCAACAAGCTGGCTTGGAGACTAATTGAAGCGGAGGGATTCATACTGGCAACCCCTGTCTACTGGTATGCGCCGACAGGTGTTCTGAAGAACTTCATTGACAGGTTGACGAGCCTGGAGAACATGATATTCCACTCCGGTAGAAGCCTCCTCGACGGGAAGGTAGCTGGATTCATAGTTGCCGGGGCCGACAGTGGTGTGATATCCGCTTTATCCTACATGATGATAGTTATGAACAGCATGGGTGTCCACATCCCCCCGTGGGCGATAGCGTACACTCATAACGTGAATCCCCTAGAGGACGAGCAGGCTGTGAGAGACGCTTACAACGTTGGATTAAACGTCGCGAGAGCCGCGTCTATGTTGAATAGTGGAAGCGGGTTGGCCTGGTATAAACCCGATGTCAACTTAGAGGTCTTAGTCAAGGAAGCTCTTGGTGAGGAAAAATCTCGTAGCGAAGACGATGCTCACTTACGTCAGGTTTTAAATTAACAAGGATTTTCTATAATGAAGTAGGGTTAGACTCAAATGAAATCGAGTAAGGCTAGGGTTCTAGTAGGAGTCCTCTCTTCTCCGCTTGGTGTCGGCGCAATCGGTTCCCTAGTGGAAGAAATAGCGAGGGCTTTGGGAGAGAAAACCCCGCAGGTAGAATACGCTGGGTTGATAAAAAGCGTGAGCGAGCTGGAGAGGCTGGAGGGGTGTAAGGCGGGTGTTGCGCTGGTCGCTACTGGTGGGACGGAGGAGTTGATCATCGGATTCGCGGAGAAGTGCGGGTTTACAACGATATTTTATCGCGATGGATTCAACAGCCTACCAGCCGTGTTGGAGGCAACCCCCGTTCTCCGAGACCATGGTAAAAAAGTCTATTTGAAGAGGTATACCTCACCCGGAGACATCCTCAGTGAGGTGGAGAAGATCAGCAGGGTTTACGAAGCCGTTGGAAGACTTAAGTCTTGTAGGCTAGGCTTGATCGGAGGCCCCAGTACTTGGCTCGTGTACAGCAGGGTTTCAGGTGATCTTGTCAAGGAGAGGATTGGGTCTGAGATCGTTTTGATACCGATTGAGGAGTTTGTACGAGAGATCGATAGGGCGGTTGTTGGGGAGGGGGATTTGGAGGCTGTCCGCGGGGCTAGAGGGGTTGAGGTTGAGGGCGGCGAGATTTCGAAAGCGTTGAAAGTCTACAAGGCTCTGCAAGCCATATCCGAGAAGTATAATCTCTGCGGTCTAACCCCTAGATGCTTCGATTTAATAACATTGAGGAAGACAACAGGGTGTCTAGCCCTCTCACTCTTGAACACAAGTCTCTACCCGGCTGCCTGCGAGGGCGATGTACCCCTTCTCATCTCAATGGCCCTGGGCGAATTCGTCTCCGGGAAACCAGCTTTCATGGGCAACCCGGTTATTGTCCACGGGGATGAGCTAGTTTTAGCTCACTGTACCGCTCCTTTAATCTCATCCTACCTCTTGTTAACACACTTCGAGTCAGGGCTAGGGGTCGGGGTCAGCGTCGACTACCCGGTTGGACGCGAGGCAACCTTGTTTAGAATAGACCCAAAGCTGGAGAATCTGAGAGTAGGGTTGGGCGTCGTGGAGAAGTGGGGTTGGAGGAGGGATATGTGTAGGACACAGATTAAACTAAGGTTGAAAGGGGCGGAGAGGATTGTAAAGGAAAGTATTGGAAACCACTATGCACTCATCCTAGGGGACTGGGTCGAAGAGCTCACCCTGGCGTCTCAGCTTCTTGGTTTGAGGGTCGACAGGATCGACGAGACATAGGTATTGCCTCTCGCCTAGAATAGGGAACTTAGAGATAAACTTATCCTACCACGCTCACTCACAGCCATGTGTATAGGACGCTGACGACAACCCCGATGCCCACCGCGAGTTTCAAAGGTGGCTCCGCCTGACCTAGTATGAGGTACGCAAGTATTGAAGCGCCAATCGGCTCGACTAGACTTAGGCTTGAGACTGTATTCGACTTATAGAACTTCAGTAGGTAGTTCATCATGGTGTGGCCGCCTATCATCGGCACGATCGCGAGCAGGATAACGAAGAAAAGTGAGCTAGGGGTGGCCGGGATCTCAATAGAAGAATTGAATAGACAGTAGATCAGGGATGTGATCGTGGCTGTAGCGTAGGTTGGTATAACGTAGGTTGTCGTAGGTAGATTGAAGTTATGTCTGAGAAGCCTACCTAGAAGAAAGTACACGGATATGAAGAAGCCTGAGATTAAGGCGTACACGTGTCCTATTGTGAAACCCTGCTTTACCCCTCCGAGGAAAATGTACAAGAGTAGAGAAGCAACCGATAGACCGAGGATCTCCTTTGGTCTAACTCTAGCCTTGAGGAAGGTTTTCTCGTAGAGGGTGAGTAATAGAGGGTAAGTGTCGACGAGTAGAGTGCTCTCGAAGACGGGTATTAGGAAGAGGCTCTCCATCCACAGGGTGAAGTGTAAGCCAAGTGCTACACCGGCTACCGCAGTTAAAAGCACGGTTTTCCCAGTCAACTCTCTCAAACCCTTGTGATCCAATGCGAATAGAATAAGGGTCGACAACAGGAGCCTCCACAGGGAGGCCGAGCCTGCGTTTAACCGGGATAGTATAACGAGGATGCTTGCACTCGAGATTGATAACGTGATTACGAGAACTATCGCAACTAATTCAACCCTACGAAGCCTAGCCTTGCTCAAAATTACCTGGGTATCACCCAACCCTAAAGACCACCATTATCCAGAGAGACCTCTCGCGAGGTAAAAACATGTCGGTGTGCTTCGCGACATACCTCTGAGACACGGGTTTATAGCCAGCGGCTTTGCTTGAAACCTTTGCTACTGCCTTGAGCAGTGTAGCGGCTGGAGCCACTCCTCGCCTAGTAGCAATCAAAGGATCGTTGGGGTTTTGTCATTTATGGGATCAGCTTCGAGTTGAGGGGGCTTCAGACCCCTTGCAAACCGAGCAGACTCTTCTAACAATACCGCTGGTGCTGTATAGCTCGTCGCCTATTCTCTCCTGTAATCTTATTACTTTGACGTCTCGCAGATTCCTCTTCTCAAGCTCCCCTTTCAGCTCCTCGGGGGTGATCCATTGGTCTGGGCCAAGTAGAATTATGTCGGGTTTTATATCGAGTACAGGCTTCAAGAAGTCTGATTCGTCGCCTAGTATAGCTTTATGAACATACTTAACTGATTCGACAACCCTCAGCCTCTGGTCTTCAGGTACAATAGGCTCCCTCCTCTTGAACCTTCTTATACTTTGATCTCTCGCCACAATCACGTAAACCTTCCCTAACTCCCATGCTTCCCTGATTAAATGGATGTGGCCTGGGTGGAGTATCTCGAATGAACCAGCTATGAGGACCTTAGGCCTCGATAAGAGTCTTGTTAACGGCTCCCATTCAAAGCTAAGTCTTCCGAGTTTCCTCAACGCATCCAGCAGACCCTCAGCATACGCTACGCAGGCGAGGCTCGTGGATGCATCGCCCTTATCCAGGTAGTAATTGGCGTCGCTTAGGTAGGCTTTAGCGAGCTCGAAGACTTCTTTCGACTCTTTGTCAAGCCGGCTTGAGTCGATGAGATTAACCGCTTTCTCGACGTTCATTATGTATGCTCTAACCCTCTCCTCCAAACCATATCCCATTAAAAGATCCCCTTCATCATATTGATTAATAAGTAGGCGTGGTAATATCCTCGTATTACTAGCGGTCATCTTTATAAGCCAACATAACATACGTAGAGGTTGAGATGTTGGTGGGGTTATTAGGCTGGGAGGGGAACCCCTGAGAAATGTCAGATAGTGAATGGGGTATCGGGTTATCAAGGGAGCTGTACGGTCTAAACAATTACATGAGGCAGGAATTCATAGACGTCGACGATGAAGGCTTCCTTGTAGTTAAAGTAAACGGCTCTTCCATTAGAGTAGTAGACTTGATGAAGAAGTATGGTCTTTCAAACGCGTACGTGAGGGTGCTGCCAGCCATCCGTTGGGCGATGGATCAAGTGGTTAAATCATATCATGAGGCGTGTGAGAGAAATAATTATAATGGGAGGCTAATACCCGTATACCCGCTGAAGGTTGATGCCAACCCTGTTGTCGTAGAGACTGTCTGGAGATACGGTAGGAAGTACAATTGGGGCTTCGAAGTAGGCACACCCCAGGAGTTGAAGAGGATTGAAAGGTATCTTGGGGAAGAGCCAGGTGTGATCGTTCTAGATGGATTCAAGACAGTTGAGGAGCTGGAGACCTTGAAGAAATATGCTGAGAGAAGTTGGAGGGTTATAGTTACAATAGAGAGTGATAGGGAGGCGGAGCTCGTCGGCAAATATGCTGGATTACTGGAGGTCGGGGTTAGGATTAAGCCCATGAGTAGAACGGGAAGCAAGTGGAGCTTGTCGCTGGGGTTTTCCTCTAAGTTCGGCATGACGCTAAGCCACTTTTTGAAGATGATAAAAGACTTCCCTCATTTGAAGGAGAAGCTTACTACAATACATATCCACGGTGGGTCTCAGATCACCGATATAAAAGCTGTTGGTAAAATAGCGGAAGAGTCTTTGAGGATATTCCAAGATTTACGTGATGCTGGCTTCGAAAACCTTAGCGTTATAGATATGGGCGGGGGGTTAGCTTACCCGTACCTAGACTTGCGGGACGCCTCGTATGAGTCGCCTAATTACACTATTAGAGATTATTTCAACACCATTCTCAGTATTTTCAAGAATAGCGGAAAACACCCCGATCTGGTATTCGAGAACGGTAGGATCATTACAAGTGCACACCGCATTGTTGTGGCAAAAGTGCTAGAGACCAGAGAGTATGGGCCAGAGGAGTTAGAGGAGAGCCTTGACATTGACTTCGTCAGGAAGGCTCGCTCAATGCAGGAACTCGAGAGGAAACTCATAGAGTTTAAGGAGGTGCTTGGTAAAATGGAGTTCAAGAGTGATTGGGGTGTGAAGGCCAAGCTTATAATTGAATCGACGAGAGCAAAGATGATATCTGCCGTGGCAATGAAGGTTATGAAACTGGTGGATGAGAAGCCGGAGGACTTAACCAGTATCCTGAAATACCCGACTTTATTTAAGATAGCTACTTCTCCAAGTAGAAGGTTTATGGTATCTTACAGCATATTCGCTGATATACCTGATAAAGTCATCGTTAATCAATACTTCCAAGTTGTCCCAGCTTCACGTCTGAATGAGAAGCCTAACGTATTGGCGTCTTTAAGCGATCTCACGTGTGATAGTATGGGGGAGTTCAGGGAATTCTACTCCTATGTGAGGAGTATAACAGATTGGAGGCAGGCTTTCACAGGCATCGATAACAGGCTTATGGCTGTCCCGGGAATTAAGATAAAGCTAGGTGGCATACCTCTACATCTACCCTTAAGCGGCGAAGACTACTATGTTGTATTCCTTGATACAGGGGCTTACCAGGATATGCTAGCGATGAAGCATAATTTAATCGGTGAACCACCCGAAATAGTGATCGACGAGGAGTACAATGGTGTTAGAATAGAATGCATTAAATGCGAGAACAACGGATATACCGATTAAGTCTGTTTTTCTATTGATCGTAATTCTAACGTTCTGAGATAAAAGATTGCATACGCTTTAGATTATTTAACCGCTTGGTGCAGTTAAAATAGGGATGTGGAAGATATGTCTGTAAATGCGGTTGATCAATTTTACAATTTAATATACAGTGTTATTGCTAGAGTAGCTAGTTATACTCCACTGATACTTGTATTCCTGGCACTAAGCGTCATGGGCTACATTGCCGGGTACATAGTCAAACTCGCAGTAACGCATTTGATAGACTTCTACGTTAAGTGGAGGTTGAGGAAGTACCCTTTGTTTACCAGGCTATACGAGAAGGGTGTTAGTGTGGGAGGGTTTATCGGCTGGCTCTCCTTCTCGACCATACTTATCTACAGCATCTACTATGGTCTCATAATCACGGGTAGCCAGCACCCGATTATAGAAGGCTCTGAGGCGATTCTTATCTCAATCGATAAAGTTCTAGTGGGCATGCTCATAGTGGTTGTTTTATCGACAATCCTGGTCATCGTGTACTCGGTTATTTCATGGGTGACCAAGGGGGTGGAGTCGAAGTTTAACATTGTTTTCCAGCTCATCCTCTATATAAGCCTGTTCTTCATCGTGATACCAATAATAGGGCTCGGGGTCAGCGTAGCCGGTGGGGGGAACATTATACTAGATGCATACCAAACGTATCTACCGCCCGGCCTTCTACTTGCTACCATGGTCATTGCCGGCGTCTTCCTCTCTGTTTTACTCGCGGAATCTTTTACCTCATATAGCGGGGTGAGGAGCGAGGTCGCACCCTACCTGCTCCTCGCCTTGAAAATCCTTGTAAGCCTCCTCTTCTTCTCCGCCGGAGTCTACCTCGTCAGCCCCTCTTACCCAGCGTTAACCAATATCTCAGATGTCGTTGTGAAGATCACCATTTCGTTGACACTAGCCGTGGTCGGGGTAATATTCGCGATATACATGAGAAATAAGCTGGTTACGTCTAAGCCGAGTAGCATGCTCCCGGTTGAATTATTAGACGTCTACATTATGATACCCGTGATAGTAGCTTTCATCGTGGTAGCATTAAACTTTGTGGGGATAAGAGCCGAGATTATAATGTCTGCCACTGTAGGATCTATACTGCTGGTTGCAGGTTTGTCGGTAACACAGTGGGTCTACACCTGGTTGATTAAGGAAGGGCTCGGCGTGGAAACAGCTGTTTCTTTCGCCGGGATAAGCCTTGTATTGTTCACAACTCTCTCGGCGGTAGCCTTCCTCGCAACATACCCTGAGGCTGTGAAGTCCGTAGGCTACTCAGCACTAGCTGTAAGCATGATAGCAATCGTTTTCCTGGTGGTATACTATCTCAAGAGAAGATAGCTTTTTCCCTGTTTCCCGGTTTTCCTTAGGTAGCAACCAGGCTGAGTTCTTCTTTCCATTCAACAAAAAGTACACAGGAAGATTTAGCTAGAGGAATCTTTTATAGCATCCCTCTTTAAGACTGGTATATTCTCAGCCCATATCCGGCATGTCCCCTCAACGCTAACCATACATGGGCCGTAAGGATGGCTTGGCGTGCAGGTCTTCATGAATAGAGGGCAGTCTAGGGGTGTGGCTAGACCCAGCGTTACCTCGGGGCATCTGCACCCTGGGAGTTTATCCTCCGTAATTTTCTCCTCCAGCCTGTACTTCTCGAAGAAATCGTATTTCCTGTACTCATTGCTATGCGTGGCCCCGCTCCCGGGTATAACATCTATACCTCTCCAGTAAGCGTCAACCACCTTGTAGACCCTCCACATAGCATCCTTTGCATGCTGGTTTCCATCAGGCTTCACAACTCTCTTGTACTCGTTGACCAATGACGGCTCCCTCTTATTCAGCATTCTGAGTATCGCTAGGATGGCGAGAAGCACATCTAGGGGCTCGAAACCGGCTACAACTGTGGGTATACGGTATTCCTCGGGTAGGAAAAGCCAGCTTCTCCAACCTATCACCGATGATACGTGGCCTGGGGCTATGACCCCGTCAATCCTCGCTTCAGGATGTTTCTCCAATAGGTATTTCATGACGGGCGGGGTAAGCCGGTAAGCTGAGAGGATAGCAAGGTTTTCTGGGACGCTCCCATCTCTCAAAGGTATAGCCGTGGAAGGCATCGTGGTCTCGAAGCCAACACCGAAGAAAATGAACTCTTCACCCCTGTTCCTCAGGGAGATTTCAATAGCGTCGTGAAATCCGTATACGACCGTCACCTTCCCTCCGTACATTTTAGCCTCGTACAAGCTTTTGGGGGTTCTGGCCTTAGAGCCAGGTAGCTTGAAGCTATCCCCGTATGTTAGAACATGATAACCCTCCAGGCTTAGCTCTGTGAGCAAGTCTACGTAGTACCCCGGGGTAATGCATACTGGGCACCCAGGGCCCGCTATAAGTTTGATGTTATCGGGCATCAGGCTTCTAATACCATAGTGTGTTATGGTCCATTCATGTGTCCCGCAGAAGTTCATTATGTTAACAGTACGGTCGAGACTACTAGCCTCTAATTTGATAGCATCTAGAATTCTCCTAGCGCTGGGGGATTTCTCGTATAATTGCTTAATCTTCAACTCTATGTTTGTCATAACCACCCCAGAGGGCGACCTGGGCTCAGTCTTCTTGGTTTGAGCTATTTCCAGGCCAGTTCTTTAACCCTATTCAAGTCAACTATAGTGTCTAAGTCTAGGAGTATGGAGGGGAATGGTAGATTGATATCTCTAACCTCATGCCAGTGGTCTCTCACAACCCTCTTTAAACCCTTTGTCCTCTCGTCTATTGATAAAAGCTCTTGAGCTAGGTTCCTCGAGAAGAATATCGGGTGGCCTCGCCTACCATCGTAGGCAGGCACAATAATATCCCACCCGTAGGTTTCGTGTTTGTCCACGAGAATGTCGTAGACAACGCTCGGGATCCATGCAGCGTCCCCAGGGGATATTAGGACGCCTTTGAAGCCTCTGTAATTCGATAGTATAAAGCTGACACCTTTCTTAATACTTGAACTCATCCCCTCCCTGTATGAGGGGTTTTCCACGAATACAACCCTGTTATTCTCCCCAAGGTTTTCTTTCACGGCTTTCACGATAGAATCCCTCATATACCCCACGACAACGATAACTAGACTTAGTCTAGACTCCAAGGCTGATCTTATCGATTTCACTATAACGGGTTCTCCATCATGCTGGAATAAGAGTTTGTTAGACGGGAAACGGGTGCTCTCGCCCGCGGCTGTAAGGAGTGAAATGTACATTCCACAGGACCTTTAACCTAGAATCTGCTACTAAACATTAGTTTCAGCAACACGCCCGCATCTTCGCAGGCGTCGGTGATGGCTTCAAGGTCGTCTACGAGGCCGGGGAGTATAACGCAGACCGGCTTGAGGTTTGCGATGCACTCCTCGTACAATTCCTCGAGGATTTTAAGCCTCAGGTCGTCGACCTCCTTCTCCAG
>WYEE01000105.1 GCA_009904025.1 Thermogladius sp.
GACTCCGCGGACTTCTTTTGCAGGGTTTGCATGGAAAGGGTTTTTATTTTCCGGGGACTCTATTAGAGTATCGTCTAGTGCAACGTGGTTGAGATGGCTGATGTCCTAGGAGACGCTGTGGGAGTGGTTGAGGGCCTTGCTATAGCCTACATGGCTATCCTCGCGATAGGCTTGACGGGTTACGTCTTGTATAAGCCGAGGAGGGATGGTGTCAAGGCGGGGGATTTCGAGATAGTTGTCGTCTCGAAGGCTGATGGGAGGGTTAGGAGAAGTCTCTTCGAGACGTTGAGGTACCACGCGAGGAGGTTCGGCGGGGTAACGCTGGTGGTCGACGAGGAGTCTCCTCTACTAGGAGAGTTGCGGGGGCTGAACTACATTAAGCTCATCGTGGTGCCCAGGGACTACAGGAGGGATCTAGTCGGGAAGGGGAGGGCTTTAAACTACTTTATCGAGAGGTTCGTCGACCCAGATAAATGGTATGTCTTCATTGACGACGACAATATCATCCTAGACGACAACTTCCTCTACGAGATCCCCTTCTACGAGTCTAAAGGCGTTTACGTTGGCAACGGCGTCCTTGTCCCGAGGATGGGTAGGAGTAAGATCGCGTATGTCATGGACTGGGTTAGATTCCTGGACGACATCACGCTCTACAGGTTTTTCACAGGCCTTTTAGGCAAGCCGTTGCTGGGGTTGCACGGGGAGCTCCTCATAGTCAAGGGGAGGGTTTTGAAGGAGGTTGGGTTCAGCTACAGGAGTATAACAGAGGACTTCAGGTTCTCAGTGGAGCTGGTTAAAAGAGGGTACAAGACGTGGCAGAGCAGTACGAGGGTCCTCATCAAGAGCCCTAACAGCCTCCTCGACCTTCTGAGGCAGAGGGGGAGGTGGTTTAAAGGGGTCATCACGGACGTGAAGCACAGCCCGCTACCCATGAAGGTGGTCGTCGGGGTCAGAGCCTTCTTCTGGAGCCTCGTCTTCACAGTCTCCTGGGTTATGTTGCCGGCCATCATAGCGGCTGGGGTTATATGGCTTATACTCCCAGCCGGCCTATACTATGTTACAGCCTACTTGTACGGGTCTTACAAAGCCGGCGACCCAATACTAGTCTTCACGATACCCTTGTTCGGTTTAATAGAGGCTTCGGCTAGGATATACGGGTTGATCTCGGTCAGGGATTTTGTTGTCATTGATAAGAATTAAATAGGCTTGGAAAGATAAAAATAGGCGAGGTGGAGGTTTTTGAAGCCTTTCAGACTGAAACACGAGGAGGTAACCTTATACTTCGGCGAGGGCTCGCTTGACAAGGCTTCCTGGTTCCTGGAGGGTAAGAGGAAGGTGGGCGTGGTAACTGGGAAGCAATCCGCCAGGGTCTCGGGCGCACTAGACGATTTAATGAGGATAATGAGTGAGAAGGGCGTTGAACCATTGTTCTACAGCGATGTCTCCCCGAACCCGTATCTAAGCCAGGCTCTCAGGGCTGGCGAGTTGTTCTGGAGGGAGAGCGTGGACGCTGTCGTAGCCATCGGCGGTGGTAGCGTTATCGATGCAGCTAAGGTTGCATCCGTTGTAGCCGTCTCCGGTGCGAGGTTCGAGGACCTACTCAAAGGGGCTAGACCCAAGAGGAGGCTGCCTTTACTGGCGGTGAACCTTACACACGGGACTGGGACAGAAGTCGACAGGTACGCTGTCGTCACAGTCGACGAGACCAGGGAGAAGCACGGGCTGACTGTCACCTACCCTGATGTTAGCGTAGACGACCCCAAGTACACTCTAACCCTCAGCCTCGAGCAGACGATCTACACCAGCCTCGACGCCTTCTACCACGCCTACGAGTCCGCTACTTCAAAAGTCTCATACCCATTAGTGGAGACTCTTTCCTATGAGGCGGTGGCGATAATAGGCGACAAACTCCCAAGGCTGGTGAACAACTTGAAAGACATCAGCCTGAGGACGAGCATGCTGTACGCCAGCATGCTGGCTGGCTTAAGCATAGACATGGCTTCAACACACCTCGTCCACGCCGTGGAACACGTGTTGAGCGGCCTAGAGCCCAAGCTCCCCCACGGGGCTGGTCTAGCCCTACTAGGGCCCAGGGTAGTCTACTACACTCATAAAGTACAGCCAGAGACCTCAGCCAAGCTCCTCAAGCCTATCAACCCGTATATAAAGCCGGTGGCGGATGACGCTGAGAGAGCTATGAAGAGCGTGAGGGCGTTCCAGGAGAGGGTGGGGTTCAAGCAGAGGCTAGGGGACTACGGGTTCACGGAGCAAGATGTCCCGAGGATAGTCGAGTTCTTGTTCACAAAGCTGAGATACATGGCGGAGGAGACGCCTTTCCCCGTGACAGAGGATGTCGTGAGAGATGTAGTGTTATCCGCCTTCTAGGGCTTCAACTTGTTTTTACCTCAAGATCTTCCACATGTACGGGCTCTCCGGGGGCCTGAAGTACCCTAGCTTCCTATAGTACTCTCGGGCGCCTACACCGCTTAACACAAGTATCTTCCTAGCATCGTACTCCTCCAACGCTATCCTCTCGGCCTCCCTCAATAGGAGCCTGCCCCAACCCACGTGCTGCCACCAGCCGCCTCTCGCGCCCACTGGCGTCTCAGGGCCGTATACATGCAGCTCTCTCACGATAGCGGTCCTCGAGTCAACCTCCCTCCTGTGGGCTCTATCACTCGGTATCCTGAGGCGGAGCAACCCTATCAGGATATCCTGCGAGACGTCCTCGACGGCGAGGAACTCCTCTATCCCATGGCTCGCCTCATACGTAGTCCTGGTAATCCTCGTGTAGCCATGCCTGGGCGACCTGCCGAACTTGTACCACTGGAAACCAACCTCCCTGAACCTTATCTCGTTGATCACAATACCCTTCTCCAGAGCCCTCTTCTCCACGAGCTCTCTCAGATTAGCCAGCTTAGTCCCCGCCACCACCTCACCGGCCGGTATATCCCTCCTAACCCTCATCACCCTGACATACCTGGGTATGTACTTGTAGGCCTCGCTTATCAGCTCGACAGCCTCCTCGTCCGTGAGAGGCTTGTACAAACCCCTCTTCCACTCCTCGTAGAGCTCCGTCCCCTCCACAACCTCAGTCGGGTAGATCTTAAGCATGTCAGGCCTATAGTCCGGGTTCTCGAAGAGCTCCTTGAACATCTCGAGGTCTCTATCCCAGCTACTCCCAGGGAGGTTGAGCATCACATGGTACACGATTTTGAAACCAGCGTCCTTTAGGATCCGCGTTGACTCTATGGTGTCCTTGACGAGGTGGCCTCTCTTAACTCTCACGAGGACGTTATCGTATATGCTCTGAACCCCGAGCTCCGCTCTCGTGGCACCGTATGAGAGCATTTCATCAGCGTGCTTCTCTCTCCCCCAGTCCGGCCTCGTCTCGATCGTCAATCCGACAGCCCTTAAACCAGCGTTCTCATTCTTCAACATAGCCTCCTCCAGGTCTACTCTCCGAGGAGGGTCGGGTATCGGGAACCTGTTCAAAGCCTCGTACACCATGCCGATAAACCACTTCTTGTAGGCATCCGGGGCCGCTAGGAATGTGCCCCCCATCACAATGACCTCTATTTTACTGGGCTGGTGGCCTAGGGCGATGTACTGCTTGACCCTCTCAACGACCTGCTTATACGGGTGGAAGCTGTTCCTCCTAGCCCTCCTGAGCGCGGGCTCGTTCCCGAAGTAGCTCTTCGGCGTGCCCGCTGAGGGGCCTCCCGGGCAGTAGATGCATGACCCCGGGCATGGGATGGAGTGTGTCATAACGGCTACAACAGAGACCCCACTCATCAGCCTACTCGGCTTCCTGACACCTAGGTTGAGAGTAGCCTCTTTCTCCTCGAACATCACTCGATCTAACCAGCTCTCAGCCAACGACTCCATCATGTTGGCATGGGTTGAAAATCCTTTTAAGGGTAATCCAAGTAAACCGGTATGACCTCGCCCTCCTCGAAGCCCTCGCTACCCTCCTCCACCCTAATGTAGGAGTCTGTCTCGGATAGGCTTCTCAACAAGCCGCTGCCCCTCAGCATGAAGGGCTCTACAACCAGCTCGCCCCCGACAGCCTTAAGCCTCGACCTGATGAAAGTAGTGTAGCCTGCTTGGTTTGGCAAGCGCGTGGCCAACCTCGCGTATACCACACGCGTCTCCAACCCCTTCAACCCGAGGGCCCTGGTCAAAGCGGGTTTGAACAAACCTTCTAGGCCGGTCCAAGCCGCTAGTGGGAAACCGCTTAAATGCAGGATGGGCTTACCCCCGACTAGGGAGAGGCTTGTAGGTCTCCCAGGCCTCATCGCAACCCCTCTGAAAACCCACTCTCCGTTCTTCTCGACGAGCTCGTAGACAAGGTCGCTGGAGCCAGGTCCAGTACCCCCCGTGGTTATGACGATGTCGTTGACGCTGAGAGCCTTGAGGACAATGTCTTCAACAAAACTGTAATCGTCGGGTGCTAGACCATAGTAGGCTGTGTCTATGAAGGGGTATCTCCCTAGATATGATAACACCACGTAGCTCGTCGAATTTAATATCCTACCTCTAGGTAGGTCGCCTGAAACCCACGTCGGCTCAACCACCTCACTGCCGATCGAGACGACCCCGATCCTCAGCTTACCCAGCACCTCTACTCTACTGTAGCCTGCAGCCGACAACACAGGTATTTTCCTGAAGTCGAGCACGCTACCCGCTTCGAGAACTACCTCCCCCGCGGAGAAATCCTCGCCACGCCTCGAGACGTTGGCTCCTACTGCTACTGGCCTGTAAACCAGGATCTTCCCGTCCCCCCGGGTGGTTTCCTCAAGCATCACAACAGCGTCAGCCCCCTCGGGTAGCGGCTCGCCTGTGGAGACCGGGGAGGTACAACCTTGTTTAATCGGGGTATCCCGCACAACCCTCAATTCCACTGGGTTGAATAAGCTGGCGCTGTAGGTATCCGAGCTTCTAACAGCGTACCCGTCAACAGCGCTCCTGTCGAAGGGCGGGTGGGCTATTTTTGCCTCAATGCTCCTCGCCAGCACCCTCCCCCGGGCTTCAAGCAAGTCCACCTCCTCTACAGCCAGCTCCAAGTCTTTTAGCACGCTGGCTAGTTTATCAACCGCGGCGGCCAGGCTGGTTAAAGACTTTAACTCCTTCCCCTCCAAGACAACACCTCAACCAAAATCGGATCCTATTTGCGGCTTAATACTTCAATACCGCCTCGCAAAGTAGTCTTGGATCCTCTTGTACAACCCGAGGTAGGCTGAGACAACCCCGCCGACGACCGGGATGCTCCTGGAGACTCTACCCAGGAAGGACAGCTCGATATCCGTGAGGGCGTGGAGACCCGCAGTTGCCACGCTGTACGCTAGCAAGGTGATTAAGAAGCCTACAGTCAACCTCGCGATGGATAAAGGCAGTAGCACCGCGAGCGGTATGGAGGAGGCGACAGCCACAGCCGAGGCTGCAAACATCTTGGCATACTTGGAGTAGTCGAATTCAAACCCCCTCCTAGATAAGAAGAGCAACTGGTAGACTAGGGCGGGTACACCCGCTGTTGCGTAAGCTATTGCTAGACCCGGGACGCCGAGGAGTAGACCGAGTGAGGTATATAAGGTTACGCCTGCGGCGAGCCCGATGATATTAGACTTGAGGATAACCTGCTTATACCCCTCTGCCTGGATTATAGAGCCGGCTATAACGCTGAAAGGCCACGTTAGGAGCGTCAGGGAGATTATAGTGTAGTAGAAGGCTGCGCTAACATACTCGAAGCCGTATACAGCTCTAATAACGTCGCCTGAGTATACTATTGAGAACAATGATAGGGGGAGGGTTAGCGCTAGCAGAGCTGAGAGAGTTGCCTCAGCAACACCCTCTAGATTCCCCTCTCCACTCTTCGACTGGTAAACGAAGAGGGGTAGTAGAGGTGTCGCGATCGCGCCATAGACAGCTGTCACAGCTCCGAGGAAGTTGTAGGCTGCGTTGAAATAGCCCGCCATAGCGTTCCCGAGGACGCCGAGACCTGCTGTCACGAAGCCGAGGATATAGCTTTGAAGCCTCCCGACAATAGCCCCAGCCACACTCCCAGAGTACACTGCGAGAGCGTATGTTAAAACCTCCTTGAAATCGAGCCCGCATCCACCCCCTGAAATAACTTTCCTCACAAGTAAGAGGGCTATAATGAGGGCGGTAATGTATGATAGCCCGGTGGCTATAATAGTATTCTCTATGGAGGGGGCTACTAGCTTGAACAACGCTACAACGGCTAAGAGGCGTACAGCTGGCTGGACAATGCTCACGATCGTCCAAGACCAGGCTTCGCCAAGCCCGACCATAAGACTCGATAGGTCGCCTACTAGAACCTGGGGGGCTAGAGTCAAAGATGTTAAAGCCACGTACAAGCCTATCCCGCTCCTACTGCTGAAGACCACTCCAAGCTCCTCTCCGAGTAGGACAAGGGGTGCTGACACGAGGAGGGAGAGGAGAAGCTTCGTCGCCAAGGCTGTCCTCGCCAGCTCTGACACCATGCACATCCTCCCCCGGGTAGCGTATAGCGAGGAGTACCTTAGGACAGCTGCGTCTAAGCCTAGGTCTGTGAAGAGGATTAGGACGCTCATGGGTATCTGGGCTAGACCATACAAACCGTAGTTCACTGGGCCAAGGAACCTCGCTGTTATCATCAGCGTGGCCACCAGTATTATCAGCTTGATTATCGTTGAGGCAGTGTATAGGAATGCGTGGACGCCGGCCTTCTCGACAGTGTACTCTAGCTCACTCATCTACACCACGTTCAGCAAGCAGGCTGGATTAAATTATTTACTGCCGTGTCTTTTAATGAGTTTGGTGTGGTAATGAAGCTGGGGGAGATCTCCGAGAAATCGTTTATTGAGGGAGTCCTGGCTAAATACCTAGCCGGGAAACCAGCGTTATCTCACCTGGAGTTCCCAGATGACGCCTCAGACTTCATCCCCCTAGCCCCGCGCACCGTAGTATCCGTTGACGCCTCCTCTATTGCCAGCGTGAAGCTGCCTTGGAGGAGTATGGGGGATGCTGCTTGGTCCATCGCCTCAGGTGCTGTGAGCGACCACGTCGCGAAAGCATCCAGGCCAGCCTACGCCTTCGTCTCGATGGGCCTAGCACCCGATATGAGCGTGGAGGAGGCTGAGTCTATTCTTGAGGGCTTGAACCAGGCTTTCACGCATTATGGTGTGAAATGGCTTGGGGGAGATACAAACAGGTCGGGCGACCCATGGATCTCTGTAACGATAGTAGGGTTTACCACGGCCAAGAAACCGCCCTCCAGGAGAGGGGCGAGAGAGGGCGACATCCTCGTTGTGACAGGCAGGTACGGTGCCATGGGCTACGCCGTTGCTAGGGGGTTTGAGGAGGCTGCGAGGCAGACATGGGTAGTCGAGAACACGCGTAGACCCCTCGTGGACTTAAGGGTTGGGACGGTAATAGCGCTGAACTACAAGTCGGTCCACGCCAGCATGGATGTAAGCGATGGCCTAGGCTACACTCTCCTAGAAGTCGCGAGGTCGAGTAATGTCGGTTTGAAGATAAGGAGGCCACCCCTCCTGTACAAGGAGGTTTATGAGGTGTGCGATGGGAAACTCGAGTGCATATACGAGCTGGCGTTGAACGGGGGCGAGGAATACGGTGTAGTCATGGCTGTTGACAAAGATGGTTTAAAGAAAGTACTCGAGGACTTGGACTCATATGACGTGGAGTACGAGGTTGTAGGAGAGGTCTCCAGCGGAGGGGGGTTAATTGTGGAGGGGCTGGCATCAACCCGGATCTACCGCTGGGACCAATTCGCCGGTTACGTTAAGTACATTTAACCTTTCTTGAAAAGGTCTCGCATTACGAAGAGGATGATGCCCTGATTTAAAACGGCATGCCTCTCCAAGTTATTTTCTGGCTGGGATTATGTGGCTCTACTTGGCTGGCTTATCGCTGGGTCTCCTCGGGGTCATGGATTTAATGGTGAACATAGTTGCAGTCAGGATTCTGGGTTTCAATCTCGTTGAGCTCGGGGTCCTGAACGCTGCTTGGACGATCGCAGTCATACCTTCTCTAAGACATGCGAACGCGCTGTCGAACGCCGGTTTAACCAGGAGGCCTGTCATCCTGGGTTTGACATCCCTGACCGTATTCATAGTGTTACTCTACGATACGGTGGTAGCGAGGAACATAACCCTAGTCTACCCAGCCTACATGCTACACGCTGTCGCTTACTCGTATATTAAGACGGGTTGCCAGACGGCTGTGCTGGAATCCTATCGGAGCAGTAGCTGGTCTTACTATAGTAGGAGGCTCTCGCAGTTCGCAGTCTTATCACAGGGCGTGGGATTGCTAGCTGTCTCCAGGGTTTGGAGTAGCTTATTTCAAGCGTGGAACTACCTGGCGCTATCCCTCGCGATCCTCCTGGTGAACGCGTCTTTGATGATGTTGATCCCACAACCCTCGCTGAGATTCGAGAGGATTCTAACTAGAATAGAACAGTACTTGAAGAAGGGTCTAACACGTATACACGGCTATCTGACGGTCTCCAGCCTAGACTACGCGGATGGGGATAAGCTGAACATGACCGTTGACAGGTTTCTAGGTGAGGATGTCAGCATACCAGTCCTGGCTTTAGCCTTAGTGTCCTTTAGAGTTGGCAACGAGTACTTGTTCACACCTCTACCATACGTATTTATCTACTACATGGGTTTGAGGACCCCGGACGTAATAGCCTTATACGGGCTGGGCATGATCCTCGGGTTCGTAATAATGCTGGTCATGCCATCAAACGTCGCCAGCAAGGGCGCTCTATCCCTCTCAGTCTTGGCCAAGATCGCTGGCGTCGCCTCAATAGTGGTTTGGAGGCCTGTTTTAGCAGCTTCGTCAAGCCTCCTAGCCTTAATATATGTCTCGAACATAGTCATAGACACGACTCTATACACGATATACATCCAGGCCACGAGCGGTAGCAACGTAGGCTTATACAGCATGGTCGCCGAGGCCTCAAGCCTCTTCGGCACCTTGACATCAGGCTTAGTCATGGTGGCGCTGGGTTTAAACACGGCTCTCCTAGTACTAGTGGCGTTAAACCTGGCACCGCTCTTATTAATAGGGGAGAATTGGTGAGGTGGGGAAAAAGTCTAGCTTGCCCTAGACCTGATTACAATCTTCTGCCCAACGATCATGGAGCTCGGTATCAACACGATTAAGCCATCCTTCCTCCGGGCAACCGTGAACATCGAGCCTATGTCTTCTACAACAACCTCGCTCTCACCGGCTACATCCACGACGTCCCCGATCCTAAACGGCCTAGCAAGCAGTATGAACATGCCTGCCACAGCCTGGCTGAGGACGTTCTGAGTAGCGAAGCCTACGACTAATC